>USPJ01000063.1 GCA_900556645.1 uncultured Lachnospiraceae bacterium | reverse complement strand
AACCGCCGATCGGGAATTGCACCCTGCCCCGAAGAATTTTCTGTATTAAATTATTCAATAGTTATGATAATACTATGTTATTTTTTTGTCAATATCTTTTGGCTAATTTTTCTCAAATTTTACTTTTCATTTTTATTCCAGATTTGCAGGGGAAAAAGCTGCCGGAAACAGTTCTTCCAATGTCATTTTTTTATACTGTTCTCCGCTTCCTGCCATCAAGACATAAAATTCCGAAGGATTGACAAATTCCATCAACACCTGCCTGCATACACCGCAGGGAGCAAGGCAATCCTCTCCGTCTCCAACTACTGCAATGGCTTCAAATTCCCGCACACCCTGAGAAACTGCATTGAAGACAGCAGTCCGTTCCGCACAGTTGGTAGGGGTATATGCCGCATTTTCTATATTGCATCCCTGATATACCTTTCCGTTTTTTCCAAGCAGGGCTGCTCCCACACGAAATCCCGAATAAGGGGAATAAGAAAACTCCTTCGCTTCTCTCGCCTTTGCTATTAACTCTCTGTCCTCCATAATTTGTCCTCCTCTGCTGTATATCTATGCAATCTATATTAGTATATTTGCATAAAAAAATCCACGTCTGTTTTCTTGGTACTTTTTTCCTAATTTTTATGAAATAACCATAAAATTTTCTTAAAAAAGTTTGAATTCGACTAATTTTTCTTGTGTCAAAATCCATACAATGTTATTATAAGCTGAATAACGATTTAAAGGAGGGGCATTTATGGCAACAAATAAATTTAGCGAACTTACCCCAGAGATTATGGAATTTTCAAAGCTGTGCACTCAGGCAGCTACGATTAATCCTGAATTATATACGGAATATGATGTCAAACGAGGTCTGCGTGATTTAAACGGAAAAGGTGTTTTAGTCGGACTGACCGAAATCTCCGATGTATGTTCCACTCAGATTGTGGACGGTGTTTCTGTTCCTGCTGACGGACGTCTCTATTATCGGGGCTACAATGTACAGGATATTGTCAAAGGTATTCATCCTAAGAGTCATTTCGGATTTGAAGAGTGTACATATCTTCTGCTGTTCGGCAAACTTCCAAATAAAAAGGAACTGGAATCCTTTTGTCGTCTCCTCAGCGAATACCGTACGCTTCCTACCAGCTTTGTGCGGGATATCATTATGAAAGCACCCAGCAAGGATATGATGAACACTTTGGCAAGAAGCGTTTTGACCCTGTATTCCTATGATGACCGTGCAGACGATATTTCCGTTCCGAATGTACTTCGTCAGTGTTTACAGTTAATCAGTCTGTTTCCGTTGCTTTCTGTTTACGGATATCAGGCATATAAACATTATCATGACGGTGCCAGCTTATTTATTCATTCTCCGCAGCCGGAGTTATCTACCGCAGAGACGATTTTACACGTATTGCGTCCTGATAGTAAGTATACACCGTTGGAGGCAAAATTATTAGATACCGCATTAATTCTTCACATGGAACACGGCGGAGGTAACAACTCCACCTTTACGACTCATCTGGTATCTTCCTCCGGTACAGACACCTACTCTGCCATTGCCGCAGCCATCGGTTCTCTGAAAGGTCCGAAACACGGTGGTGCCAACATCAAGGTGGTACGGATGTTTGAGGATATGAAGGAACAGGTAAAAGACTGGACGGATGAAGAAGAAGTCAGCCGATATCTGAAAGCACTTTTAAACAAAGAAGCATTTGACCATGCGGGTCTTATCTATGGTATGGGTCATGCCGTTTATTCTCTTTCCGATCCCCGTGCGGTTATCTTCCGCAGCTTTGTAGAAGAATTATCCAAGGAAAAAGGATTGGAAGAAGAATTTGCACTGTATGCTACGGTGGAACGTTTGGCACCGAAGGTAATTGCAGAGGAAAGAAAGATTTACAAGGGTGTCAGCCCAAATGTAGACTTCTTCTCCGGTTTCGCATACAGTATGCTGGATTTACCGTTAGAACTGTATACACCAATCTTCGCCATCGCACGTATTGCCGGCTGGAGTGCTCACCGTTTGGAGGAGTTGTCTTACAATGGCAAAATTATGCGTCCTGCATATAAGAACGTGTGTGACCACAGAGAATTTATTCCTATGGATCAACGATAATCACAAAAAGGTATCTCGATTGAATTGAGATACCTTTTCTTTTTAGCTTTCTTCTTTCATTGCTTCTTTTATCACATATTCTGCCCAAGCGGCTTTTTCTCTGGATACCTGCGGAACTCCTGTAAGCGGATACTCCAGTCCCAATGCATCATATTTCATTTTACCCAGAGCATGATATGCAAGGACTTCTACCTTCTCTAAATTCGGAAATCCTTTCAGATAATTTCCCAACTGAGTCAATTCTTCTTTCAACAATGTGATTTCCGGCACTACCACATGACGGATTCTCATGGACACTTTTTGTTCTCTTAAAAATTCCGCAAAGGCAAATACATTTTGATTGGAATGTCCGGTCAGTTTTCGATGTTCTGTATCTTGCATATGCTTGATGTCCAGCATGACCAAATCCGTAACGGCTGTCAATTCCTGAAATTTTTCCTTTTTCGTTTCATCAAAAAGGATTCCTGAGGTGTCCAAGCAAGTATGGATTCGCTTTTTCTTTGCTTCTGAAAAGAGGTCTATCAAAAAATCCAACTGCATCAAAGGCTCACCTCCGGTGGCGGTAATTCCTCCGTTTCGATAAAACACTTTATTCTTCTCATAATTTCCCAAGATTTCTTCGGAAGAAATTTCGGTTCCCTCTTCCAGATTCCATGTATCGGGATTGTGGCAATAAGCACATCGCATGGGACAGCCTTGAAAAAATACCACATAACGGACTCCTGGACCATCTACCGTTCCAAAGCTTTCTAATGAATGTATTTTTCCTATCATGGCAGTTTCTCCTTACATTCTTTCATGGAAGGTTCTGGCGATGACCTCATCCTGCTGTTTTTTTGTAAGTTTAATAAAATTAACCGCATATCCAGACACCCGAATGGTCAACTGCGGATATTTCTCAGGGTGCTTTTGAGCGTCCAAAAGTGTCTCTCTCTGGAATACATTCACATTCAGATGATGACCTCCCTTTAAGGAATAACCATCCAAAAGTGCAACCAGATTGGAGATTCTCTCCTCTTCTGTCTTTCCCAATGCATCCGGTACGATGGAAAAGGTATTGGAAATACCATCCTGAGCATCCATAAACGGCAATTTTGCTACGGAAGCTAAAGATGCAACTGCTCCGTTGGTATCCCTTCCATGCATTGGATTGGCTCCCGGTGCAAAGGCCTCCCCTGCCTTTCTTCCGTCCGGTGTGGCACCGGTGTTTTTTCCGTAAGTCACATTGGAGGTAATGGTTAAAATCGAGGTTGTCTGGATTCCACCTCGGTAAGTATGGTTCCCTTTCAAGTATTGAATAAAGGTATGTAAGACGTCTTTGGCGATTTCATCTACCCGGTCATCATCATTTCCGTATTTCGGGAAGTCTCCTTCCACCTCATAATCTACTACCATTCCCTGCTCATTACGGATAGTTCTTACCTTGGCATATTTGATAGCAGACAAAGAATCTGCCACTACGGATAACCCTGCAATTCCGGTGGCAAACCAGCGTTTTACCCGCTTGTCATGAAGAGACATCTGTAAACGTTCATAGCAATATTTATCATGCATATAATGAATGATGTTCAAAGTATTCACATATACATTTGCAAGCCATTTCATCATTTCTTTATATTTTTCCATTACTTCATCATAGTCTAAATATTCGGAAGTAATGGGGCGGTATTTCGGTCCCACCTGTTGTCCGCTCATTTCATCCACGCCACCGTTAATTGCATACAGCAGACACTTTGCAAGATTTGCCCTTGCTCCAAAAAATTGCATTTCTTTTCCGATTCGCATAGAAGATACACAACAGGCAATGCCGTAATCATCTCCGTGGACAACACGCATAATATCGTCATTTTCATACTGGATTGCCGAGTGTTTTATGGAGATGTCCCCACAGAACCGTTTCCAGTTCTCCGGAAGTTGAACCGACCAGAGCACCGTCATATTCGGTTCCGGTGCTGCACCGATATTATTTAAGGTATTCAGATAACGGTAGGACATCTTGGTTACCATGTGGCGTCCGTCAATTC
This sequence comes from uncultured Lachnospiraceae bacterium, assembly GCA_900556645.1. The sequence goes on along the minus strand of USPJ01000063.1, from coordinate 2,647 downwards.
CAATGCCGCCCAAGGATTCCGTAACCCATGTTGGGTCTCCGGCAAATAACTGGTTATACTCCGGGGTCCTGGCAAATTTTATCATACGCAGCTTCATTACAAACTGATCTATAATTTCCTGAATTTCCTGTTCCGTAAAGGTTCCTTCTGCCAAATCCCTCTCTGAATAAATATCCAAAAAGGTAGAGGTCCTTCCCAGACTCATGGCTGCTCCATTCTGCTCTTTTACCGCAGCCAGATATCCAAAGTAAACTGCTTGCGTTGCTTCTAAGGTGTTGGATGCCGGCTTTGAGATGTCACAGCCGTAGATTTCAGCCAATTTTGCCAGCATTTCCAAGGCACGAATCTGCTCGGATAATTCTTCCCTTTCCCGAATTACATCGGAATACATAATGGTTCTTGTGGTGTTTAACTGTTCTCTTTTATCTTCTATCAAACGATCCGTTCCATAGAGGGCTACACGGCGGTAATCTCCAATGATGCGTCCCCTTCCATAAGCATCCGGCAGTCCCGTAATAATATGGTTGCTGCGGCATGCCCGCATTTCCGGTGTATAGGCATCGAAAACTCCGGCATTATGGGTTTTCCGGTGGGTAGTAAAATATTCCACCACCTCATCATCTACTTCATAGCCGTTGTCTTTGCAGGCTTTTACTGCCATGCGAATTCCCCCGTAAGGCTGAAGGGCACGTTTCAAAGGCTTTTCCGTCTGAAAGCCCACAATCTTTTCTTTCTCCTTGTCCAGATATCCGGGACCATGGGATGTAATGGTGGATATGACCTTTGTATCCATATCCAGTACCCCTCCGGCTTCCCGCTCTTTTTTTGACAACTCCAATACCTGCTCCCAGAGAGCCGTAGTATCTGCGGTTGGTCCTGTAAGGAAAGCTTCGTCACCGTTATAAGGTGTGTAGTTTTTCTGAATAAAATCTCTTACGTTAATTTCCTGTTCCCATGCTCCTGTTTGGAAAGTTCTCCATGGATTTTGCATAACAGTATACCTCCTTATGATTCCAAAATTAAACATAAAAGAAGCCGACATATCCGGGCTTCTTTCGCCCAGACGGTCGGCATTGGTTCCTGTTATACTCCATGTGGTTCTTCCACTTCCGTCAGTCATATAACATATTCATTTTTAACATAAATGCTTCCGTTTTGTCAAGTCTTATTTTTACAGTTCCTCCAGAGCAACCGTCTTTCCATCTGTCCACATCCGCTCTAAATCATAGAAAAGACGGTCTTCTTTGGAAAAAATGTGAACGATAATGTCATTGTAATCCATCAACACCCAACTGGAGTTCTGATTTCCTTCCACCTGTTTGGTGTGATAGCCGGCTTTATACAATTCCTCGTCTACCGCATCTCTCATTGCCTGAAGCTGATTCTGATTGGTTCCGTTTGCAATGACAAAAAAATCTGCAATGGTAGAGATTTCGCGGATATCAATCACCCGGATATCCTCTGCTTTTTTCTCTTCTAATGCCTTTGCGGCTATTTTTACCATTTCTTTGGACTGTTCCATACTGTTCCTCCTCTGTTTCGCTACCTTTACTTTGTGGTGTAATATTCATATGTTTTCTGCGTCATAGGATCTATTTTCTTACTGCTTTTTTCCAGATATTGCAATGTTGCGGACAGGATTTCTTCCATTGCCTGATTCAAATCCCAGAATGCAATTTTACGGACATATTCCAGATTCGGTGCCTCATCACGATTCGGCTCTATAAAATCTGCCACATAGATAATTTTATCCAGAGTATTCATGCCTGGCTCTCCCGTTGTATGCACGTAAATGGCATGTAATACATCATCATCTGCCACACCGTATTGTTCTCTGGCAATATATGCTCCCAGCTTTGCATGAAGCAGGGAAGGATTCTCCTTTTCTACATCGGTTACCAAAATACCGTATTTCTTACAGAGCTCTAACTTTTCCTCGTTAGGAATCCCCTTGGCACAGTCATGAAGCAATCCTGCTAAAATGGCTGCCTGCATATTTTCACCGTAACGCATGGCAAGACTGGCCGCGGTATAGGTAACGCCTATGGTGTGCTGATAACGTTTCTCATCCAGCTCTTTTTCCAGTTTCTTCATAATGTCTTCAAAAATCTGATTCATTTTCTTACCCTCGATATAAATGATGCTTTTGTATATAAGTTTCCACTTCCGCCGGAACCAATCCACTGATACTCTGTCCCTGACGGATATTTTCACGTATCTGGGTGGAGGAAATATTCGTAGGCGGAATCTTTAACAGGAAAAATTCTGCCCGATACTCTGCGGACAGTTCTTTTGCCAGCCGCATCACATCCCTGTCATCCATCTCATCCCGCATTGCTGCAAGAATTTTACATTTCTCTGTGATAATCTTAGCATTTTTCCATTTTCGGAAATCTTTTAAGGAATCGGCTCCCATCAAAAAATAAAACTCCGTATCCGGCTCCTCTTCCTTTAGTTCCGTCATAGTCTCATAAGTAAAACTCAGTCCGCCCTTTTTTATCTCCCTGTCACTACAGCTAAATCGTGGGTTTCCCTGAATCGCTAAATTGACCATTTCCAGACGCATATGGGCATCCGCCATCTCCGCACTGCTTTTGTGGGGCGGACAGCTATTTGGTATAAAAAGGATTTCCTCCAATGCGTATTC
>USPJ01000062.1 GCA_900556645.1 uncultured Lachnospiraceae bacterium | reverse complement strand
TGACTTATCCGGATAAGACGGTTTACCCGGTAGCAAGCTGTAATGATAAGGATTTTCAGAATCTCATGGATGTCTATCTGGATGCGGTTTTTCATCCGAATATTTATAAATATGAGGAAATCTTTCAGCAGGAGGGCTGGCATTACGAGATGGAGGATGAAAATTCTTCAATTACTTTAAACGGAGTGGTCTATAATGAGATGAAGGGTGCATTTTCTTCCCCGGAAAGCGTGTTGGAGCGAAGCATTTTAAACTCGTTGTTTCCTGATACCACCTACCGCAATGAATCCGGTGGAGACCCATTGTGTATCCCGGATTTGACCTACGAAGATTATCTGGATTTTCACAGAAGATATTATCATCCAAGCAACTCTTACATCTATCTCTACGGCGATATGGATATGGAGGAAAAGCTGGATTGGATAGATAGAGAATATCTGAGTAAATACGAGGCGATTACTCTGGATTCGGCAATAAAAAAACAGGAGCCCTTCCAAAAGCCGGTGGAGATTACCTTCTCCTATCCGGTGGCAAGCAATGAGCCGTTGGAGGACAACACATATCTGTCTTACAATACCGTAGTAGGGGAAGTGCTGGACAAGGAATTGTATCTCGCCTTTGAAATTTTGGACTATGCTCTTTTAAGTGCACCGGGAGCACCGTTAAAACAGGCTCTTTTGGATGCCGGAATCGGAAAGGACATCATGAGTTCCTTTGACAACGGAATCTATCAGCCGATTTTCTCTATCATTGCCAAGAATGCCAATGAAGAGCAGAAGGAAGAGTTCGTTGCCATTATCCATAAAGTATTGGAGGATGCGGTAAAGAAGGGAATCAATAAGAAGTCCCTTCTGGCAGGAATCAACAGTGCGGAATTCCGTTTCCGGGAGGCGGATTTCGGCTCTTATCCGAAGGGACTGATGTATGGACTTCAGTGTCTGGACAGTTGGATTTATGATGAGACTCAGCCTTTTATGCATATCGAAGCCATTGAGACATATGGCTTTTTAAAGAGTCAGGTGGATACCGGCTACTTTGAAAAACTGGTACAAACATATCTGTTGGACAACAACCATGTTTCGGTAGTCATTACAAAACCGGAGCGGGGTTTGAATGCCAAAACAGAAAAAGAATTGGAAGAAAAACTAGAAGCTTACCGGGAAACCCTTTCGGAGGAGGAACGTCGCAATATTGCCGCACAGACCAAGCATCTGAAAGAGTATCAGGATGAGCCTTCTTCCAAGGAAGATTTAGAAAAGCTTCCGTTGTTACGCCGGGAGGATTTAGGGAAAAAGGCTGCGGAGCTTCAGAACGAAGAACTTGAGATAGAGGGAACTCCGGTACTGTATCACAATTTATTTACCAATGGAATCCAGTATGTGGACTATCTTTTTGATTTAAAACATATCCCGCAGGAGGAATTACCGTATGTGGGATTATTGAAAGCAATTCTGGGCTATGTGGATACGGAGCATTACGACTATGGGGATTTGTCTAATGAAATCAATCTGAATACCGGAGGTATTAACTGTGGCATTTTAATTACGGCGGATGTACAGGATGTGGACAGCTATAATTTGAAATTTGAGTTGCGGACCAAATTTTTGGCAGAGAAGGCAGCCACCACCATGTTTCTGGTAAAAGAGATTATCTGCGGTTCCGATTTTTCTGATGGAAAACGTCTCCATGAGATTCTTTCGGAATGCAAATCCAAATTGCAGATGATGTTTGCCGGAGCAGGACACACCGCATCTGCACTGCGGGCAATGTCGTATTTTTCAAAAACGGCACAGATTAATGATTTAACCAGCGGAATTGCTTTTTATCGTGTAGTGGCGGACTATGAGGAACATTTTGAGGAAAAAGAGGAAGAATTGAGGACACATTTGCAGAAGCTTATGGGAGAAATTTTTTGCAAAGAGAATCTCATGGTAAGCGTGACTTTAAAAGAAGAAGGCCTGGAAACGGTAAGACAGGAGTTAGCAGGCTTGAAAGAGGTATTGTATGAGACTCCGGTGGACACCACAGAGCAGGAGATTAGCTGTGAAAAGAAAAATGAAGGATTTCTTGCAGCCTCCAAAGTACAATATGTTTCCAGAGCAGGAAATTTCAGAAAAGAAGGCTACAATTATACAGGGACTCTGCGGATTTTAAAAGTAATTATGGGCTATGACTATCTGTGGATGAACATTCGTGTCAAAGGAGGAGCCTATGGCTGTATGAGTAGGACAGAGATTTATTTCTCTTTTGGAGAATCATCCTTGGTTTGAGGTAACCACTATTGCAGCAAGTCCGAGAAGTGCCGGAAAGACTTATGAAGAGGCAGTAGGCGGCAGATGGAAAATGGATACTCCGATGCCGGAAGCTGTAAAGAATATTGTAGTAATGAATGTCAATGAAGTGGAAAAGGTGGCAGCGGAGGTTGACTTTGTATTTTCTGCCGTAGATATGACAAAGGAAGAAATCAAAGCCATTGAGGAAGCTTACGCAAAGACAGAAACTCCGGTTGTTTCCAATAACAGTGCCCACAGATGGACACCGGATGTACCGATGGTCGTGCCGGAGATTAACCCGGAACACATGAAAGTTATCGATTTCCAGAAAAAACGTCTGGGAACCACCAGAGGTTTTGTGGCAGTAAAACCAAATTGCTCTATCCAGTCCTATGCACCGGTACTGACTGCATGGAAGGAATTTGAGCCATATGAGGTGGTGGCAACCACCTATCAGGCGATTTCCGGTGCGGGAAAAACCTTTAAGGATTGGCCGGAGATGGAATGCAACATTATTCCATACATCGGTGGCGAGGAAGAAAAATCCGAGAAAGAGCCGCTTCGTATCTGGGGTGAAATTAAAGACGGTGTCATTGAACCGGCAACAAGCCCGGTAATTACCTGTCAGTGTATCCGTGTTCCTGTATTAAATGGTCACACAGCGGCAGTTTTTGTAAAATTCAAAAAGAATCCAACCAAAGAACAGTTGATTGAAAAATTAGTAAACTTTAAGGGAGCACCACAGGAATTAGAGCTTCCGAGTGCACCGAAGCAGTTTATCCAGTATCTGGAGGAGGACAACAGACCTCAGGTGGCTTTGGATGTGAATTATGAAAAAGGAATGGGCATATCCGTAGGACGTCTGCGTGAAGACACCGTTTACGATTGGAAGTTCGTAGGTCTGTCTCACAATACGGTTCGTGGAGCAGCCGGAGGAGCAGTACTCTGTGCGGAACTTTTAAAAGCACAGGGATATATAACCAAGAAATAATCTTACAGAAGATGTATTGAGAGGATTAATATACGGAGGCAGTCAATGCTGGAAAAGATAAGAAATATGGATTCCAGAAAAAGAATCCTGCTGGTCTGCTATGCAGTAATTGCCGTATGTCTGGTGGTGTTGGCAGTATACGGAGTAAAATGGACAAAACAGCGAAATAACATAAAAGAAGTACAAAAAATTGCAAAGGTAGAAGAAGAGGGTAATGAAAAACTTGATTTTGCCAAGTTACAGGAAATAAATCCGGATATTTATGCATGGATTTATATTCCGGGGACAAAGATAAATTATCCGATTCTACAAAGCTCGGAGGAGGAAGAAGAGGATTACTATCTGGATCACAACCTGGACGGCAGTGATGGCCGTCCGGGCTGTATCTATACCCAAAAAAGAAACAGCAAAGATTTTTCGGACCCCAATACCGTGATTTATGGTCATAATATGAAGGATGGTTCCATGTTCAGAGACCTTCATGATTATAAGGATGAGGAATTTTTCAAAGAGAATTCTTACATTTATATCTATACACCGGATAGGAACTATACCTATCAGATATTTGCAGCATACCGCTATGACAATCGTTATATTTTGGAAAAATATGATGATTTTAAGAATTCTCAGGCCTTTGAAAACTATTTGACAGAAATTCTTTCACAGGAAAATTCTATTTGTAACATAGATAAAAATGTTGCCGTTACGTCTGAGGACCGAATTGTTATCGCTATTTAGTTCAGGGAAAACTGATAGAGTTTGAAGAGGCGGAGAATACGACGAAAACAGCACAGAAATAAAAGGAGCCACAGATGAAACTGTCAAAAAAGTAGAAAATAGGTATAGTGTGCTGGATTATATTGGCTGTTTTGGGTGTGATTCTGGTGTGTGTAGTTAGGACGCAGAACCATAAGAACGCAGAAGTTTCCATGGTATATGATGGGAAAGCCTATCAAAAAAAGAGAATCTTACCACTATTCTGGTACTGGGCATTGACCAGCGAGGAAAATTGAAAATGGAAGCGGAAAAGCCGGAAGCAACGGACAGTCAGATATGATGTGGGTAGTGGTTATTGATAAGGATACACATGAGGTTCAGGTCATTACCATTCCTAGAGAAACGGTAGTGGATGTGGATGAATATTATGTGAATGGAAAATTTTATCAGACGGTAAATGAACAGATTTGCCTTCAATATGCCTACGGCAGAAACAGTCAGGAAGGCTGTGAGCTGGCAAAGGAAAAGGTAGAGGGACTTCTGGGAATTCCTATGGATTATTACTGTGCATTTAGTATGGAAGCCATTCCTACCATTGTGGATGCGATGGGAGGGGTGACGGTTACCATGACTGGGGATTACGAAATACCGGAGCATACTTATTCCGCAGGAGAAACAGTGACTTTAACCGGAGAAGAAGCATATGAATTTGTGCATTAATCAATAGCTTTCGATAAAGAGAATATAGGAAAGTAGGAAAGGGCTGTCGCAATTAAAATCAATTCTTACTGCGACAGCCCCTTTCTTGCTTGTGTGAAAAATTAAGCTATGATATAATTAGAAGAACAGCAAGCAGGAGGTACAAGGATGATTATTCGGACAGCAGAAATTAAACCGCTGGAGGAAGAGTACGAAAAAAGCGGAAATCGTCTGGTGCTTTTCTATGGAGATGATACCAGTCAGAGAGAACAGTTATTAAAATATTTTATACAGGATAAAAAAGCATTTTATTACCGGGCAAGACCGGCATCGGCCAAGCAGCAGAGAATCATGATGGGAGAGCAGATTGCAGAGCAGTATGGTGTGGCAATTCAAAAGCATACCTATGATGAGTATTTTAACCGAATAAAAAGCGGAGATGCCTCTAAATTAGTGGTGATAATTGATGAATTTCAGTATATTGTGCGGAATGACGAAAGCTTTTGGGAGAGTATTTTGAAGCTGAAGACGAAGAGATTATATCCGGGTCCGGTACTGATTGTTTTGGCAAGCTCAGCCTTTAAATGGATTGATACGGAAGGAATGGAACTGTTGGGGGAGCAGGCAAAGAAAATTGACCGGAAGGTACGGCTTACAGATATGAACTTTCTGGAAATGGTTCGGGCGTTCCCGGAATACGCTGTCAGTGAGTGTGTTCAGGCATATGGAGTCATCGGCGGTGCCAATGCCTATGTGAACCACTGGAATTCCAAAAAGGATGTGAAACACAATATTTGCAGGCTGATATTGTCTCCCAACGGAGCATTGTTTGAAGAAGCACAACGGGTCATCGGAAAGGATTTGCGGGAATTGACGGTTTATGATACGCTGCTTTGTTCAATGGCAGCGGGAAACCGTAAGCTGAATGATTTGTACCATGATACGGAATATTCCAGAGCCAAGATTAGTGTCTATCTGAAAAACCTTATGTCATATGATGTGGTAGAGAAGGTCAGCGTCTTTGAAACAGGAGGGTGGGATAATGCACAAAAAGGCTTATATCAAATAAAAAATACATTTGTTAACTTTTGGTTTAAGTTTGTATATCCCCATATGAGCCAGTTGTACCGACTGACACCGGAAGTATTTTTCGATACTTACATTGAACCGGAACTGGACGAGTACTTGAACCGCTATTTTGTGGCGGTGTGCAGGGAATATCTGGAACTTTTGAATCTCCATGGACGGCTGCCGTTAAAGGCTGTTAAAATGGGAACTTGGATTGGTAAAAGGGGAAATATTGATATTATTGTTCAAAATGCACAGCGGCAAAATATTGTAGCAATCTGCAATTGGTCAAAATCGGAGTTGACAGATGAGATGTATCAGGAGCTGTTGGCTTCTATGAAGCAGGCAAAGCTGAAAGCGGAACAGTATTACCTTTTTTCCGCACAGGCATTTGATGAGGCGGTGCAGTTGCGGGCCGAAAAGGAACCAGAGGTTGTGCTGATAGATATGAAAGAATTGTAGGAGTAATTATGGCAAAGGCTTTATACATAGCGGAGAAGCCCAGTGTGGCACAGGAGTTTGCAAAAGCTTTAAAGCTGGACATGAAAAATCATAACGGCTATAAGGAAGGGGATAGTGCCATTGTAACCTGGTGTGTAGGACATCTGGTTACCATGAGCTATCCCGAAGCATATGATGAAAAATATAAAAAGTGGAGTTTAGAGACTCTGCCGTTTCTGCCGGAGGAATTTTTGTATGAAGTCATTCCCTCGGCGGCAAATCAATATAAAGTGGTGGAGATGCTTCTAAACCGGGAAGACGTAGATACCATTTATGTATGTACCGACTCCGGGCGGGAAGGAGAATATATCTATCGTCTGGTGGAACAGAAGGCAGGTGTAAAAGGCAAGAAACGAAAGAGAGTCTGGATTGATTCCCAGACGGAAGAAGAGATACTTCGGGGAATCCGGGGGGCAAAGGATCTGTCCGAGTATGACAATCTTTCGGATTCCGCTTATCTGCGGGCAAAAGAGGATTATCTCATGGGTATCAATTTTTCCAGATTGCTGACCCTGAAATATGGCAATACCATTGCCAACTA
>USPJ01000061.1 GCA_900556645.1 uncultured Lachnospiraceae bacterium | reverse complement strand
GTATCTATCAAAAAGTTTTGTCCGAATTTTTTCTGAAAGTTAAATTGATATTTCTGTAAGACCGCAATGGTATTTTGCGGATTTCCCAAATCTGCCATATATTCTCCTGTTATCTCTTTGTTTAATTCTTCTGAAAGACCGTCTCCATACTACGCAATGTCAAACAATCTTTGAGCATTCCGATAGGTAATGTCTTCCACCTCTTCTACCTTCATATCCTTAAGCTCCGCTATTTTTTCCACCACATAAGGAAGATACAGGGAAGAATTTCTCTTTCCCCGGTATGGCTCCGGTGCCATATAAGGACAATCCGTTTCCAAAAGGATATGCTCTATGGGGGTTTCTGCAATAACCTCTTTTAGCTTTTTGGCATTTTTAAAGGTGGATACCCCTCCGATTCCGATATCATATCCCAACTTTACATATTCCCTTGCCATTTCCTTAGAATAGGAAAAGCAATGAATCACCCCACGGCTCTTCTCCGTATGATTTCTTTTCAGAATCTCCAAGGTATCTGCCGCCGCATCTCTGGAATGAATGATAAAAGGCAGGTCTGCCTCCTTTGCCAGCTCCAACTGTCGATGAAACCAATACCTTTGACGTTCCTGTACCTCTTCTTCCTTATCCCAGTAATAGTCCAGTCCAATCTCTCCTACGGCAACTGCCTTGGGATGCTGTAACTGCTGCCTCATCCATGCAAATATCTCCTCGTTCAGTTTCGCAATATCGCTGGGATGTACCCCAATGGCTCCATATACAAAATCATAGGTATTCATCAGCTCTATAGTTGCCTCACAGGTCTCCTTGTCGCATCCGATATTGATAATCTTATCTATCCCATGCTCCTGCATGGATAACAACAGTTCTTCCCTGTCTGTATCAAATTGCTTGTCATCATAATGTGCATGTGTTTCAAATATCATGTTCTATCCTCTTCTATCCGTTTACATTCCGGTAATAAAATACCGCCAACTGGGTACGGTCCCGCAAAGACAGCTTATCCAATACGGAGCTGATATAGTTCCTCACCGTTCCCTCGCTTAAAAACAGGGTTTTGGCAATCTCTTTGTTGCTTTTTCCCAGTGCCACCTGTTCAATAATCTCCTGTTCCTTTTCGCTAATCTCATATTTTGCATAATCAAAACTCTCTTTGCTCTGCATGAGAACCGGAATCTTATTGACAATCTCTCCGCCAAAAACACTTTGTCCCTGTTCCACTGCCCGAATGGCAGGAACAATCCCTTCAAAATCCTGCTTTAGTATATATCCTTTGGCACCGATATTCAATGCCTTTACAATATATTCATCATCGGAAAAGGTGGTCAGAAAAAGAATCTTTGCCTGAGGATGGTTTTGTAATATCTGCTCTGCCGCCTCTAACCCGCTCATTTCCTTCATTTGAATATCCATCAGCAATACCTCCGGCTGATACCGGCTGTATAATTCCACCGCTTCTTTTCCGTCATTTCCCGTTGCCACAACCTCAATGTCTTTATCCGCCTCTAAGATGGTTTTGAGGGAAATCGCCACCAGATTATCATCATCTACAATTACTGTTCGCATACTTCTTCCTCCGTCTTTCGAATACTAATCAATATTCGGAATCCCTTTTCTGTATTAATATGTAAGGTTCCATGCAAAGCCTCTACCCTATCTTTCATGTTCACCAGTCCGATTCCCGTATCCGTATTGTTTATCTTTGCTCCCTGACCATTGTCCTCGATACAGAGCTGATAAAAGGCTGGGTGTTCCCGAAGAATAATCTCCACTTTATCTGCATTGCTGTGTTTTACAATATTGGACATGGCTTCTTTTACCGTGGCAATAAAGCAATACTTTACCTTTCTGGGAATGGGCTCCGCCATATCATACTCCAAATGTACCTGATAATCCTTCCGCATTTCCTTGGTAGCTTCCAGTATCGCCTGCTTTAAGTCAATGGAATCGTCATGTAAATCGTGAACGCTTTCACGGATATTGTTCATTGCCGTATTTAAGGTTTCATTCACACTGACCAGTTGCTGATGTATGGGGTCTTCCTTATATACCGTAGACAATGCCCCTATCTGTAAAATGGAACGGGAAAGCATATGACCTACATTGTCATGGATTTCCCGCGCAATCCGGTTCCGCTCTCTAAGGGTAGCCACGTGAACCTCAGAATCCTGTTTTTCCATCAGCTCCCGGTTCCTCTGGGTCATAAGCAGATTCAGCTCTGTACTGGTATCCCACAGATGAATCATATCGGTTTTCAAGGTTTCCAGCCGCTTTGTCTTAACAGCCATAATGACAGACAACATGGCCGTCACAGTCCACAGTCCGACTTCCCATACACCATACATCTCTTTTGCCGGATACAGAAGAAGCACACCTGCTCCTCCCCAGTACAGTCCAAAAATAGCACTATCATAAAACACCAACGGAAGGAAATAAGTAAATGCCGGCTCTACGATACAGAGAAGCAGATAAACTGCCAATATTCCACCTACAATTTTTTTATTGGAAAAATAAATATTACAGGCTCCCATCGTTAATGCCGTCAACACCACCAAAACCGGAAGCACCGCGGCATCCATCTTTAAAACCAGCAAAACACCAAAAATCCATAAAACCGTTTTATCGATTATCCTTATCATAGGTTACCCTTTCATTTGTGACAAATGTCATATTTTTTTCTGACAGGATTCACTACCCGCTTTTCGTCCGTTTTATTATACTACAATCAGAATTAAATAGAAAATACATAAATAGAAAAATGAACTAAAGGAGGAATTCAAATGAGTACACCGGTTGTAAAGGTAGAAAATCTGGTAAAACGTTACAAGGAGCTTGTAGCCGTAGACCACTTCAACCTGACCATAGAAGAAGGCGAAATATTGGGACTTTTGGGACCAAACGGTTCCGGAAAAACCACCACCATCAACTGTATTCTCTCTCTTCTTACCTATGACAAAGGAAGCATTGAGGTATTCGGAGAAGAAATGAAACCTGACAGCTATGAACTGAAACGCAGAATTGGCGTTGTAATGCAAAATGTTGCCGTTTTTGATGAACTAACCGTATATGAGAATATCGATTACTTCTGCGGCCTTTATATTAAGGATAAAGCCCTTCGGAAACAGTATGTAGAAGAAGCCATTGCTTTTGTAGAGCTTGGAGATTACAAAAAATTTTATCCGAAGAAGCTTTCCGGCGGTCTTTTGAGACGTTTAAATATTGCCTGCGGCATTGCCCATAAACCAAAGCTGATTATTTTAGATGAACCTACCGTTGCCGTAGACCCTCAAAGCCGTAACAAAATCTTAGAAGGAATCTTAGATTTAAACCGCCAGGGTGCAACCATCATCTATACCTCACACTACATGGAAGAGGTGGAACAGATCTGCAGCCGTATTGCCATTATGGACAAGGGCAAAAATCTGGCAACCGGAACCACCGACGAATTAAAACAGATGATTAAAAAGAAAGAGATTATCTCCATTGATATTTTAGAGCTTTCTCAGGAGGATATGCTTTCCATCCGCAATCTGAAAAATGTGTATGATGTTTCCTATGAAAACCACAAGCTGACAGTTCTTTGCAGCGACGGAAAGCACAACCTGATTCACATTCTGGACCATCTGCAATCCAAAAATATTTCTTTTGGCAGAGTATACTCCGAGCTTCCGACGCTGAACGATGTCTTTTTGGAGATGACCGGAAAAGAACTGCGGGATTAAGGAGGAGTGACCTATGTTACAGATATTTAAATACAGTCTAAAACAGCTTCTGCGAAACCGCGGAGAGTTCTTCTGGGTACTCATCTTTCCTATTTTGCTGGGTTCCATGTTTAAGGTTGCCTTTTCCAATCTGACTTCTCAGGAAAATTATCAGGCAATCCCGGTGGCCATTGTAAATGAAGAAGGCTCCATGTCCGAGGATTTTATGGCGGTGGCAAACCAACTGAACGAAGAGGGAGATGACCGTTTTCTGAAGGTTACCTACTGTGATAAAAAACAGGCTATGAGCTTATTAGAAAAACAAAAAGTAGACGGTATTATCTATGCCGGAGATTCCATTTCTCTGACGGTATCTTCCGATATGAGCAATGCCGCATTGAATCAAAGTATTTTACAGACTTTTATTGAAGAATTTCAGATGAACTATCAGGCTGTTATGGATACTCTAAAAGAGCATCCTGACCGGCTTCCAACTGTATTGGGAATTATGCAGGAAGATGCCTCTTACAACAAAGAAGTTTCTTACAGCCGCAACAACGTAGATACCTATGACCAGTACTTCTACAACCTGATTGCCATGGTTTGTATGTACTGCGGTATGGTGGGTTGTTACATTGCTATTAATAATCAGGGAAATCTGTCGGACTTAGGAGCCAGAAAGAATATCTCCCCGGTACATAAGATGAAAACTCTGGCAGGAGAGCTGACCGCCAATGTGATCCTTCGTTTTTTCTGTGTTCTGATTTCTTTTGCTTATATCGTGCTGATATTGAAAATTGATTTGACCGCAAGACTTCCTTTTGCAATTCTTTCCATGTTTGCAGGATGTCTGACCGGTACGACCTTCGGTTTTTTCATCGGCTCCATCAGCAATCTGTCGGAACATATGAAAGGTGCCATCTTTATGTCCATTACCATGACCTGCTCCTTCTTAAGCGGATTGATGGTAGGAAGTATGCGGATTTTAGTAGAAACCTATTGTCCGATTATCAATCGAATCAATCCATGTGCTTTGATTACCGACACCTTCTATTCGCTGGCAATCTACGACAGCTTGGAGCGTTATACACGGAACGTGATTACACTTTTCATTCTCTCCATCCTGTTTGCAATCGGTGGATTTTTGTTGACAAGGAGGAAAAAATATGCAAACTTATAAAACATTCCTTAAAATTGCAAAAAAACGGCTGCCTAGCTGTATGATTTATTTTGGTATCTTTGTGGTTCTCATGTTTCTTATGAGTTTTGCCGCAAATGATTCCAACAATACCCAATATAAAGCATATTCTCTGAATATCAGTATTCTGGATGAGGACCAGTCAGAGACCAGTCAGGCTTTAACCGATTATCTGGACTCCGTCCATGATTTGGTTCCTTTAGAAGATGAAGGGGAAACCATTCAGGACAGTCTCTTTTACCACAAGGTAAGCTATGTCCTGACTATCCCAAAAGGTTTTGAGGATGCTTTGTTATCCGGTGACACCGAAAATCTGGTAGAAAGCAGTAAACGAAAAGACAGTGCCGCAGGGTTCTTTGTAGATGAGCAGATTCAACAATATTTAAAAACCCTCCGCATTTATCTTGCCAGCGGAAACTCTGTCTCCGAAGCAACAGAAAAAACTGTGGCAGCTATGGAAAACTGTGAGGATGTTACCACCGTTTCTTTTGAGGAGGAAGGTGGAGAATCCAGTACTACTATGTACTATTTCTTCCAATATATGCCATACATCCTGCTGATTTTACTGATTCTTGGACTTGCTCCGATTCTGATTACCTTTCGGAAAAAAGATTTGGGAAACCGTATCAACTGCTCCGCTCTGCGTCAGTCGGATAAAACCTTACAGCTTAGTCTGGGATGTGTTTCCTTCTGCCTGATTGTGTGGCTGCTGTTTATTCTAATTGCCGGAATCGTCTACCGACAAGCCTTATTTTCAAAAGAAGGTCTGCTTCTAATGTTAAACAGCTTTGTATTCCTTCTGATATGTATGGCGATTGCATTGTTGGTCAGCACCTTCTCACCGGGCAATAATGCTTTAAATATGATTTCCAATGTGGTGGGATTAGGCATGAGTTTTCTCTGCGGTATCTTTGTTCCCCAATATATGCTGGGCGAGCAGATTCTGGTAGTTGCCCGCTTTCTGCCGGCTTACTGGTACATTCAAATCACAGACCGTATCAGCGGCTTCTCCGACGAAGCCTTTTCCATGGTTCTCTACTGGAAATGTATCGGTATTCAGTTCCTTTTCTTTGTTGCCATCTTTGCACTTTATCTGGTGGCAGATAAACAGAGAAATCAGGGACGTCCTAAGATTACTTCTGCGTAATCCTTTACCAAAAGAAACATTTAGAGGTGCATAATTTTTATTATGCACCTCTAAATTTATCCATTTTTAATACAGATTCCGTTTCGTCCGCTCTGTTTTACCCGGTACAGTGCTTTGTCTGCCATCCGTAAATAATCCTCTAAGCTATCTTCTTCCGAAGGAACCCGATTATAAATTCCCTGAGAAATGCTTACCACAGAATCTATCTCTGAGGCATCATGCTGAATTCCCAAGTCCTGCACCCGTTTCTTTAATCTTGCTGCAATTCGATGAATTTCTTCATCCGTTTTATTTTGATAAAAGATGACAAATTCATCTCCTCCATATCTGGCACAAAATGTATTTTTGACTCTCTTTATTTCCTTTTGTAACACTTTTCCTATTTTTTTAATACACTCATCACCATTTTGGTGGCCATAGGTATCGTTGTATTCTTTAAAATAGTCAATATCCAGCATACAGACACCCAGACGCTGTCCGGATTCCACTGACTGCTTCATCAGCTTATCCCCATAAGAATTCATTTTGTAACGGTTGGAAAGCCCCGTCAATTCATCTGTTTCGGATTTCGCTCGCAGATTTTCTTTTTCTTTCTGCATCTCTTTTTCTTTTTGCTGTGCCTCTGCCAGACTGAATCTCAACTCTGTAGCTTCTCTTCGGACTGCCAACAGTTCTTCCTGTTGGAGCTCCTCCATCTCAAACATTTTGGAGCAACCCTCCAAATATTTTTCCCTATCTCCGATAGCTCGATAATAGAGAACCTCCAGAC
>USPJ01000060.1 GCA_900556645.1 uncultured Lachnospiraceae bacterium | reverse complement strand
AATCACTAGAAATATGCATTTTTCTCTAGTTTCTCCAGTTGTCGCTTATCCTCAATCAATTTCTGAAATCCCGCCATATCCGTGGGGTCCATCTGTTTGGAACGATAATCAATACTGTTTTGCTTGATGCGTAAGATTGTCTCTTTGAGGGCTTTTTCCCTGTCATTTTTTGTTTCCACTTCTTCAATTCTGGCATTGAACAATGCTGCTATCTCACGCTGTTCCTCTTCTCCAAAAAGGCTGACTATCTGTGCCGGATTGGGTTTTCCTTCCTCTTCATACTGCCGGAACAGGATTTCTGCCGCTTTTCGATAAATTTCTTCGGTAAAATCCTCCGGGTGAATATATTCCCGAATCCGCTGATACAGTCCCGGCTCTTCAATCAGCCATGTCAATAATAATTTTTGGGACTGCTTCATTCCATCTTCCTTTTTCCTTTTTTCCTTTGGCATGGTTCCCTTCTGCTGTTGTCTTACCTGCCTTGCAAGCTCTGGCTGTGTTCCCAGTTTGTTTACCAGTTTTCTCAGGTTCTCAAAGCCCATACCGTATTTTCCCGCAACTGCTTCTATATAGACTTCCCGCTCCAATTCCTCGGAAAACTGAAGAAGCTGTTTTGCGATTTCATTATAAAAAGCGGCTTTTCCCTCGGGATCCTTTAGGTCATAATCTTCTTCCATTATGCGAATCTCAAACATAAAACTGCTTTCCGCGTTCTTAATCCGCTCCTCATATGCCTCCGCTCCCAGTGCCTTGATAAACTCATCCGGGTCTTTGTAGGGCTGCATGTTGATGACCTTTGCGGTAATTCCCGCCTCCTTTAGAATCGGAATGGCACGTTTTGCCGCCCGGATTCCTGCACCGTCACTGTCAAAGGTCAAATAGACCTCCTTGGTATACCGCCGCAGCAGATTGGCATGTCCCACGGTAAAAGCGGTTCCCAATGCTGCCACCGCATTGTCAAAGCCTGCCTGATGCAATGCTATAACATCCATATATCCTTCACACAGAAGTATCTGATTTTTCTTGGTGGTTCTGGCAAGGTTCAGTCCGTAAAGGTTTCGGCTTTTGTCAAATATCATGGTTTCCGGCGAGTTTAAATATTTCGGCTCCCCATCCCCCATGACTCTTCCTCCGAAGCCTATAACCTTGCCCCGCACATCCATAATGGGAAACATGGCACGGTTCCAAAATTTATCATGTCCTCCCCGCTTCTCATCTATGGAAATAAGTCCGCTGTCCTTTAACAACTCGTCCTCATATCCTTTGGAACGCAGATATCGGTACAAATCATCACTATATTTGTCCGAATATCCCAAACCAAACTTTTTGATCGTCTCTTCGCTGAGTCCTCGATTTCTGAAATATTCATGTGCCCGGGTTCCCCGCTCACTTCTCAAAAGGGTATAAAAATATTTTGCTGCCTCCTTGTTGACTTCCAAAAGTCTCGCCCGTTTATCGCTGGCTTTTCTTTGTTCTGCCGTCATCTCCTGCTTCGGCAATTCTATACCGATTCGGTTTGCCAGCACCTCCAACGCCTCCGGGAAGGTATAATTCTCATATTCCATCAAAAAGGTAATGACATTTCCTCCCGCTCCGCACCCGAAGCAATAATACATCTGCTTGTTGGGGGACACGGAAAAAGAAGGTGTCTTTTCATTATGAAAGGGACAGAGTCCAAAATAGGTACTGCCCTTTTTGGTCAGCCGTACATAGCCGGATATTACATCTACAATATCATTGCCGGAACGAATCTCTTCTACCAATTCATCTGAATAATAAGGCATTCTGTCTCCTTTCTATCCGATTTCCCAAGCCTTCGGTAAAAAGAATTCCCGATACTTGGAGATTGCATACTGGTCTGTCATTCCTGAAATATAATCGCAGACCACCCGCTCTGCTTTTTCTCCTTCCTCACACATCTTTTGATATTGTGTCGGAAGGATTTCAATGTGATCCAGATAATATAAGTAAAGCTCCCGCAAAAGCCGCTCCGCCTTTTCTTCTTCGCCTTTTGCTCTGGGATTCATATACACTTTCTCAAACATAAACCGACGCAATTCCTGCATTGCCTCCAATATCTCCGGTGACATCAGAATATCATCCTGTCCGATACTGTTGGTAATAATATTATGTATCAGAGTATCCAGCCGCTCTCTGGTGGTCATTCCCAAAGTTTTCCGAAGTTCCAGAGGTATCTCCTCCTCCGTCAGCAGCATGGCACGAATGGCATCGTCGATATCATGGTTGATATACGCAATTTTATCCGAAAGACGGACAATTTTCCCTTCCAACGTATGAGGCATCAGACCGGTCTGATGATTCAGAATACCGTCCTTTACCTCCCATGTCAGGTTCAGTCCTTCACCGTCTTTCTCTAATTTTTCTACAATTCTGACACTCTGCTCATTATGGCGGTAGCCCTCCTCACAGAGTTCATTTAAAACACGCTCTCCTGCATGACCGAAAGGCGTATGCCCCAAATCATGTCCCAAAGCAATAGCCTCCACCAAATCCTCATTTAACCGCAATGCCTTTGCAATGGTTCTGGCATTCTGGGATACCTCTAAGGTGTGAGTTAACCGGGTGCGGTAGTGGTCGCCTTTAGGAGACAAAAAAACCTGTGTTTTGTGTTTTAAACGACGAAATGCCTTACAATGCAAAATTCTGTCCCGGTCCCTCTGGAACACCGGACGGATATCACATTGCGGCTCTTCTCTGTCTCTGCCTATTGAATTTACACTTTTCGTAGCAAAAGGGCTCAGATATATCTGCTCCATCTGCTCTAAGTTCTCACGGATTGACATATTTTCCTCCACAGTGCAAAGTCTCTATTTTAATAATTCTGTGGCAAATCAGAATTTCCTTTATTTTTTTCGACATTTATTTTTATACCTAGCTACTCTCCCGTATATTTTTTCTAAATATATTTGGAAATTTATAGATAAATAGAGGATACGGCAATGCCGTATCCTAGAAAAAAGATATTATTTTAAAACGCTACGCATCCCGGTACGTACTGCATACAATACTCCGCAATTCCCATTCCTACTGCAAAAAAGAATAGTAATATCGTAATCAGTACTGCCCATCCGTCATATTTTATAACCACCTCTTCCGATGTTTTCCGGTTGGAAAGAAGCATCTCGGCTCCTAACGAAATCAGAATGACCGGCCAGAATCTCATAATATTCGCATAAGAGATGGAGGGCACAAATATTTTTATGATGAATAGAATTCCGAATACAATCAGCAGCACTCCGCAGCTGATACTTCCTACCCGTCTTGTCTTCATCTTCTATTCCTCCTTTTCATTCTCTTCCAATTCCTTTTTCTTCCCTTTAATCAAGCGGATTCCCACTGCAATCAATAGGATGGCAATGACAATCTGTGGTAATGTATCAAAAACTGCTCCGATTGCATTTGCAATTCTTCCCGGAAGAATTGCCCAAATATATTGATGCATCCAATCCACTAACTGGCTCCACAGAATACAAATACCCGCAACAATCAAAATTGCTGCTATGATTTTATTCTGGCTTCCGTTCATCCGACTGCGGAACGATTCCTCTCCCAGATGAAATACATAATCATCTTCTAAAGCATAGAATTCTTCATCAGTCATTCCATTCATATTGTGCACTTCAAAAAAGCTGTAACACCAGATTACCGGCAATACAATGGTCAACGGACCGATATTCAGACATGTGGCTACTGCAATCACTCCCCAGAATAAAGCCATAATGCTGAGTCCTCTCTTCATAAATCCCATATACATTTCCCCTGCTCCCGGTATTAGGGAAAAAATAAATGTCCATCCCTTATTTTTCTTTTTTATCATTTTTCTTCCTCCTTGCTATTCCAATTCAGGAATCCATTTGTCATCTCTTTTAATCCACTTGTGAAACGATTACTGCCATGGTTCAATTTTTCCGTAATAGACATTTCCGTCTCAGCTCTTTTGGGCATCTGCTGCATTACTTGAATTTGGTCAATCTGTGTGGTCATGGTCAGCAAAAAGATGGATGCGGCTACTGCGAATCCGACTTTTAAACTATAAACCAAAAGCTGCATTTTCTTGGATGTCTTCTTTGCTGCCACAACTGCCTGTACATCCACCCGTTTTGTCCGCTCCAATATCTCTTCTTCCAGATATTTGGGCGGCTCCAGGGAAAAATCCTGCTCTATGATTTTGGAAAATTCTTCTGCACAATAGGTACAGCTTCCGATGTGCTGATACAGCTTTTCCTCTTCCGCTTCGGTCATTTTTCCCTGAGAAAACCGTATCCATTGTTCTTCTGTAATATGTATGTTTTCTTCTCCGTTTCTCATGTTCCGCATCCTCCTTCCATCTGTTTTTTAATCAATGCTTTTGCACGATATATCTGAGTTTGAACCGTTTTCAGATTCTGCCCCGATTCCTCGGCAATTTCCTTTGCCGTCTTTTCTTTGTAATAATGCTCTGTGGCAATCCTGTCATAAGGCGGCTTCAACGCCTTACAGATGGTCAGTACCTGTTCCTTGGCCTCCCGCTGCAGATAAGCTTCCTCGGGACCGGCACGTTCATCCTGCATTTCCTCAAAATAGACTTCCTCCTGTGGTTCCGTCTTTCTCGCCGCCTGCTTCATATAATCCAGACTTTTGTTGGTAGCTATCTTGCATATCCATGCCCTTTCGTAGGTTCCATCAAATTCCGGTAACTTTTTATAGACGGATAAAAATGTTTCCTGTGTCAAATCCTGTGCATCAAAGGGATTTTTCACCATGCGATAGCAAATGGAATACACCAGCTTTTCATACCGTTGCAACAGTTCTTTGAATTGTTCTTCCTGATTGATTTTTACCCGCCTCCTTTCTCTTGTTTCTTATCTGCTCATCTATTATAACGAGTGTGTTTCTAAAATGTCTTCAGGTTTTGCAAAAATTTTTAAATTTAAATTTTACTTAGTCATATGATAAGTTGTATTCCCTCACTTAAAAAGGATTAAGAGTTCCCTCTTAATCCTTTCTGGTCTTCTTTGCTACAAATCTCGCCACATGGTAAACTGGTCCTTCCATATGCTTTTTTACATCCTTTAATTTCTCCCGAATCGGTATCTGCTGGGGACAGTGCTGCTCGCATTTTCCGCATTGTATGCATTTTGACGCATTGGTTTCATTAGTTCTTAATGTAGTGCACATAAAATATGCCTTTAATCCGCCAAACCAGCTATCGGTGTACCTGGTATTGTATGCCGAAAAACATCCAGGAATATCCACACCTTGAGGACATGGCATACAATAGCCGCAGCCGGTACAACCCACTTTGATTTTTTTATTAATCTCTTTTTTGACCTTTTCAAACAGTTCTAGCTCATCTGTGCCAAAGGCGTCTGCCTCTGCCTCGGAAGCGATTCTGATGTTTTCCTCCACCTGAGCAATATCATTCATACCGGAGAGAATCACATTTACCTCCGGGTGATTCCACACCCAGCGGAGTCCCCATTCTGCCGGACTTCGTTTTGGAGTCGCTTTCTCAAATATCTTTTTGGCATTTTCCGGCAAGCCCTGCACCAGTCGTCCTCCCCGCAAAGGCTCCATAATAATTACCGGAATCCCCTTTTGATTGGCATACTTTAATCCGGCAAGCCCCGCCTGAGAATGTTCATCCATGTAATTAAACTGAATCTGGCAAAAATCCCAGTCATAGGCATCTATGATTTTCAAAAACTGGGTGGTTCCTCCATGGAAAGAAAATCCGATATTCTGAATCTTTCCCTCTGCCTTCTTCTTTGCTATCCACTCTTGCATGCCCAAGGATACCAACCGTTCCCATGTAGCCACATCATTCAGCATATGCATAAGGTAGTATTCCACATGGTCCGTCTGTAACCGCTCCAACTGTTCGTTAAAATACCGCTCCATGTCCTCCATTTTCTTTACATAATAATGAGGCAGCTTAGTGGCAATGTTTACCTTATCCCGATAACCCTTTGCCAGAAATTTTCCCAGACAGACCTCACTTCCTCCGTATGTATAAGCCGTATCAAAATAATTGACTCCCGCTTCTACGGCAGCCTTCATTTCCCGCTCTGCTTTTTCCTGATCAATGACTCCGCCCCGCTTAGTAAAACGCAGACAGCCATACCCTAAGATAGACAGCTTTTGATTGTTTTTCTGATTTGTCCGATATAACATCTTATTCCCCTTCATACTCGTTGTTTTCAATGTATCTTCCTTCATTATAATAGATTCCCTCTCAAATGCAAGAAAGAGATTCCGAAGACTACTGCTCCAGAATCTCTCTTAAAGTTTTTGCCGATTCTTTTAAGGCTTCCTGCTCTTCCCAGCTTAGGGAAACCGGCACCTTTTTTTCAATACCGTCCTTTCCGATAATTGCCGGCATACTAAGTGCCACATTTTCGATTCCATATTCTCCTTCCATCAAACCGGAAACCGGCAAAATAGATTTTTCATCCCGCACAATGGCTTCGCAGATACGACGGATTGCCATGGCAATACCATAGTTGGTCGCCTGCTTCTTTTCTATGATTTCATAGGCACTGTTTTTCACAGTTTCCGCTATGCGGTCCATAGCCCCGTCATGGTCACAATATCCCCGCATTTCACAAAATCTGTGAATCGGAATTCCCGACACATTGGCACTGCTCCATGCGGCAATCTCGCTGTCACCATGTTCACCGATTATAAATGCATGAACACTTCGGCTGTCCACCTGGAGATGTGAACCCAGTGCCTCTTTTAATCTGGCTGTATCAAGCACTGTACCTGAACCGATTACCCTGTTTTCAGGGAATCCGCTGAGTTTTACCGCTGTATATGTGAGAATGTCAACA
>USPJ01000059.1 GCA_900556645.1 uncultured Lachnospiraceae bacterium | reverse complement strand
CAGCGACAGCCAGACCTTTGTGGAGATTAAGAAAAAATACCAGTCAGTAGTTTATAAGCGGAGAGTGGCTATGAAGGAATCAAAGGCAATGCAGTATCTTTTGGAAAAAGAGGATACTGTGGACAGTCAGATTTCCCATGAGGTGGACTATTTTCTGGAACAATACCCGGGATTGCAGCCAAGAGTATTTATTTCTTATGAAAGAGAAGCCTTTTATGCCAAGGGAGACAGTGATTTTCGGATAACCTTCGATGAAAATATCCTTTGGAGAACCCATGACTTATCCCTTTGCAAAGGGGTTTATGGAATGCCGATACTAGAAGAGAATCAAGTGTTGATGGAAATTAAGACCGGTCGGGCAATTCCCCTTTGGATGACGGATTTGCTGACGGAAAACAGAATCTATCAGACGTCCTTTTCCAAATACGGAAGGGCTTATCAAAATATCTACTTAAATCACAAATTAGGAGGAATTCGTTATGCTTAATACTATATTTCAGGGGATTTTTGACAGCGGAACAGTGACCGTAATCCCTGTAAAAGAATTTTTAATCTGTATCGGGGTGGCATTGCTGATAGGAATTTTTCTGGCAGCAGTCTATACCTATAAAAGCCACTATACGAAAAGTTTTGTGCTGACCCTTGCCATGCTGCCGGCAGTGGTCTGCGTGGTAATTATGATGGTAAACGGAAACGTAGGTGCCGGAGTTGCGGTCGCAGGGGCGTTCAGCCTGGTGCGATTCCGTTCCGTACCGGGAAGTGCCAAGGAAATCGGTATGATTTTTCTGGCAATGAGTGCCGGAATGGTGACGGGAATGGGATATCTGGGATATGCAGTTCTGTTTTCCGTGGTAATGGGAGGGGTCATGCTTCTCTATCAGATGGTCAATCTTGGAGCGAGACAGGAAAGTGCCAGAGAAAAGACCTTGCGGATTACCATACCGGAGGATTTGGACTATACGGATGTCTTTGATGAATTGTTAGAGGAATATACAAATACCTCAGAGATAGTTTCTGTAAAAACAACCAATATGGGAAGCCTCTTTAAGCTGACGTACAATATCACCTTAAAAGACTTATCTAAGGAAAAAGAATTTATAGATGCATTGCGGTGCAGAAACGGAAATTTGGAAATTAGTATTTCAAGACAGGAGGTCCAGAACTATGAGCTATAAAAAAGTATTTACGGCATTGGCAATTTCTGTATCTTTATCCTGTACTTTAATGGCGTGTTCCTCCGATAAAACGGAAAGTTCAACCACAGAAGAAAGTACGGAGATATCGGAAGAAAGCTTTACCGATGAGGAAATGTTTACAGACAGGGACAAAGACGCCTCTTATGAAGAGAGTGAAAGTGTTCCCATTACGTTAAGTGACAACGGCGTAGAGTGTGATGCCAAAAACGTAGAAATATTTGACAGCGTGGTAACCATCAAAGCAGAGGGTACTTATCTGTTATCGGGAAGCCTTTCCAATGGACAGATTGTGGTAGATGTGGAAGATACCGAGAAGGTGCAGCTGGTGTTGCAGGGAGCTACTGTCAACTGCGATACCAGTGGGGCAATCTACATAAAACAGGCAGATAAAGTATTCATAACTTTAGCAGAAGGAACGGAAAATCTGCTGTCCAACAAAGAAGAATTCGTGGCAATCGATGATAACAATATTGATGCAGTTATTTTTTCAAAAGAAGATTTGACGCTGAACGGAACAGGAAGCCTGACGATTCAGGCAACTTACGGTCATGGAATCGTATCCAAGGATGATTTGGTTTTGACAGGAGGAAACTATCAGATTACAGCAGAAAAACATGGACTTTCCGGCAAGGACAGTGTCCGCATTGCAGACGGAAGTTACAATATTACCTGCGGAAAAGACGCAATTCACGGGGAGAACAAGGATGATGAAACCTTTGGATTTGTCTATATTTCCGGTGGCAGCTTTGAGATAGCCGCTGACGATGACGGAATCCATGCAGCGGCAAATTTGGTAATAGACGGAGGAACCGTGAACATCAGTAAAAGCTATGAAGGGTTAGAAGGTCGCACCATAGACATTACAGACGGCGAAATTATAATTCAGGCAGAGGATGACGGCATGAATGCCGCAAACGGAAACAGTACACAGCAAAACGATTTTGCGGCGGACGATAGCTGTTACATTAAGATTGCAGGAGGTAGCATTCAAATCAATGCATACGGAGACGGAATCGATTCCAACGGAGCTCTCTGTGTCAACGGTGGAGAAACCTATGTGTCAGGAGCAGAAAATGACGGCAACGGAGCCTTGGACTATGCCGGAGAGGCAGAGATTACCGGAGGAACCTTTGTGGCAACGGGAATGAGCGGTATGGCACAGAATTTCGGAGAAAATTCCACACAGGGAAGTATGCTGGTAAATCTGTCTGGGGACCGGACGCAGGAAGGAATCGTGTTAAAGGATAGTGACGGAAATGTAATCATCTCCTATTTACCGGAAAAATCTTATAATTCCGTCTTAATCAGCCATCCTAATATAGAGAAAGATAAGACATACACCGTGGAAACAGGCACGGAGACCGCAACAGTGGAAATGAGCAGTCTTATTTACGGAAGCGGAACAGGCATGGGTGGTGGAAGGATGCAGCCGTCACAGGACGGAAGCGGAACCCCACCGGAACAGGGAATAAAAGACGGCGGAACTCCACCGGAACAAGGGAATGAAAAACGAAAAGGGCCTATTAGACAATAATGACAGAATGTTAAGAAAACGCTAAAAATCGTTTGTAAAATCAACGTGTATATGATATATTCTTAATGCTTAACACTAATGAAAGCTATTATACAGTGTTCAGAGGGAAAATAATTAGGGGAAACTAAATAGGAGGAGCAGATGACAGCACAAGTAGTATCAGTAGTTATTTTTGTATTGATGTTTGCGTTGATTGTTACAGACAAGATTGAGAGACATATTGTAACATTGGTTTGCGGACTGGCAACATTAATACTGGTCTTTGGGGTGTGTATGCACAGTATGACCGCAGTATCAGAAACCTTGAATGTGGGAAGTATTTTTACAAGGGATTTCTGGTATGTAACCGGAACAGCAACCGAGAGCTCAAAGGGAATCAATTGGGCGACGATTATCTTTATTGCCGGAATGATGGTAATGGTGGAAGGTATGGCAAGAGTAGGATTTTTCCGTTGGTTATGTATGAGAATTGCAAAGCTCGTACATTACAAAGTACTTCCTATCTTTATCGTATTCATGTTACTATCCGCAGGTCTGGCAATGTTTATCGACAGCATTACGGTTATCCTGTTTTTGGCAGCAATTACCATAGAATTGGCAAGGCTGTTGAAATTTAATCCGGTACCGATGATTCTTTCAGAAATCTTCTGTGCCAACTTAGGCGGTTCGGCAACCATGTGCGGAGACCCGCCAAATATCATTATTGGAACATCACTGGGATACTCTTTCGGAGATTTTGTTACGAATACAGGAGTAATAGCGGGCATTTCTCTGATAGTAGTAGTGGTCTATTTCTACTTCTGTTTCCGCAAGGAATTTAAGGCGGAAAATTTGGAAGCGGTAGATGCTGCCACCATGCCCGATCCAAGAGAAATCATTACAGACAAAAAGGGATTTTTGGTAAACACCGTTATTTTTCTGCTGGCAATTATTTTATTGATTACCCATGCCCAGACGGGGTTAACCGTGGCTTTTATCGGTACATTTATTGCACTTCTTTCCTTGTTGGCATCGGGAAGAGCAGCAGGTACTTTGTTAAAAAGGGTGGACTATAAAACCGTTTTATTTTTTGTAGGCCTCTTTGTAGTCGTAGGTGGACTGGAGGAAACCGGAATTTTAGAGACTATTGCAGAATTTATCGGTAAGGTCAGCGGTGGAAACGCAAAGCTGGTAGTAGTTATTATCATATGGGTGTCTGCCATTGCCAGTGCTTTTGTGGACAATATTCCGTTTGCAGCCACTATGATACCGGTTATCCGCAGCCTTTCTGTTTCACAGGGCATCAATCTGCCGATTTTGGCATGGGCTTTGGCTATGGGAACAGATGTAGGCGGAAGTGCCACACCGATTGGTGCCTCTGCCAATGTAGTAGGAATTGCGGTGGCATCCAAGGAAGGTTACCCGATTGGCTGGGGCAAGTACTGCAAGTCAGCAGCACCGGCAACCATCATAGTATTACTTATTTCAACTGTTTGTATCTGGGTTAGATATTTTTAGGAGGAAGGTAGTATGGAGAAAAAACAAATAATTATTTCTATTGGAAGAGAGTTTGGAAGCGGTGGTCGTGTAATTGCAAAAGGTCTTTCGGAGAGATTTGGAATCCCGTTTTATGACAAAGATATTTTAAGAGAGATTGCAGCGGAACGGAATGTGGATGTGAAGACTTTACAGGAGTATGATGAGGTCCCTAAGACCATGTTCTTTTCCAGAACAGTAAGAGGATACAGCAATTCGCCGGAAGAAAATATTGCCCATTTGCAATTTAACTATTTAAGAAAAATGGCAGAAGACGGAAAATCATTTGTAATTGTAGGTCGGTGTTCAGAGGAAGTACTGAAAGAATATGACGCATTGATTCCGATATTCGTGTTAGGAGATATGGACAAAAAAATAGAGCGTATCCAACAGCTTCATCATTTGACCGAGGAAGAAGCTGAGGATATGATTCTTTCTACGGACAAAAAAAGAAAGGGATATCATAATTACTATTGCAAAAGAAAATGGGGAGATTCCAGAAATTATGATTTGTGTATCAACAGCAGCCGTTTAGGAATAGAAGGAACGGTGGATATACTGGAATCCTATATTCGAGAGAGAATCAAATAAATGATGAAAAAAATACAGAAGCATAAAAGGCTTCTGTATTTTTATATCAAAACACAAAAACTTTTCACAAAATTCTATTAAGAAAAAAAGAAATCATCCGATAAAATATTTAGAAACCAGTAAAACAAGGTTTTGCACCTGATTTTCAAGGAAGAAAGGAGATGCCGTTATGCGTATAGATGCATATAATCAAATCGCACAGTTGTATAAGACAGGAAAAAGTACCAGAACAAATAGTACAGCAGGCATCAGTACTGCTCGTGATGAGGTACAGATTTCTCAGACAGCAAAAGATTATCAAATCGCAAAACAGGCAGTCGCAGGAGCTTCAGACGTTAGGGAAGACAAAGTGGCACAGCTCAAGGCAAGCATCCAGTCCGGCAATTATAATGTAGATGCGGACAGCTTTGCAAGTAAATTATTAGAAAAATACAATGCAACGATGATGTAAGTGAGGGCAGAAATTGGCTAGTTTAATGGATGAACTTTTGGAGGTTCTTGAGAAAGAAGAAACAGAATATCGACAGTTAGTAGAGACTTCTACACGTAAAAAAGAAGTGATTATCAAAGCCGACATTCGGGCGTTGGAAGAAATTACCGGAGAAGAACAGGAAATCGCCGGAAGAATAAAAAATATCGAGAACAAGAGAATTTCTATCATGCGGGATATGGCAAATGTGCTAAATCGGAAGCCGGAAGAATTAACGGTGGATGTTATGATTGAAATTCTACAAAAACAGCCCAAAGAACAGGAAGAATTAGCAAAACTCCGTGCCAAATTAAAAGAAACCTTAGCTGAGATGAAAAATATCAATGAGCAGAATCAGACTCTTATCACTCAAGCGTTAGAGATGGTAGAGTTTGATATGGCATTGATAAAGAGTATCCGGCAGGCTCCTGAAACTGCCAATTACAACCGTCAGGCTTATAATACCGGAGATATTCTGGGAAGCAGCGGCTTTGATGCAAAACAATAAGACACAGGCAGGGGGAATATGCAATGGCTAATGGAATGGGTACACTTTATATCGCATCATCTGGAATTAGAAATAGCCAGAATGCATTAAATACAACTGCGAATAATCTTGCTAATGTGGATACCGATGGGTATGTGCGTCAGCAAGTTTATTTTACTGATAAAGAATATAATACCTTTGCCAATGCGGCAGTCAGCAGACAGCAGGCAGGCTTAGGTCTTGAAATAGGCGACGTAATCCATGCAAGGGATATCTTCTTAGATAAGTCCTATCGTACAGAGAGTGGACGACAGGCATTCTATGAAACGAGCTTTAACGCAATCGATGAGGTACAGACCTACTTTCAGGAGATGGAAGGACAGGCATTTCAGAACTCTTTGAGCGACTTGTATACAGCCTTTGAAGAGTTTGCAAAAGACCCATCGGACTCTGTAAACCAGAACTTGGTAATACAGAAAGCCAGCTTGTTTATCAGCCGTTCTCAGGCGGTTTACTCAGGATTGAAAACATATCAGTCAAATATTAATAAGCAGATTTCCGATGATATCGATAAAATCAATGAATTAGGAAATAAAATTAATCAATTAAACTTCCAGATACGGAAAATTGAAGGCGGAAAAATGGAAACAGCCATGAGTTTAAGAGATGAAAGGGACTTATGCTTAGACCAGCTCTCGGCTCTGGCAAAAATTTCTTATGAGGAAGATACGGACGGTGTAGTTACCGTGAAGCTGGAAGGAGCTGAATTTGTAACAGAAACCCAAGTATATGAAATGGGAAAGAAGATAGATGCTAAAACAGGTTTTATTGACCCATATTGGCCGCATCTGTCTGATACCTCCAAGGGAATCTATGATGAAGTATTTGATTTTAATATTGATATCAGCTCCGAGTTGAATTCAGACATCGGCAAACTGAAAGCATTGGTTTTAACCAGAGGTGACCATTGGGGAGACTACCGTGATATAGAAGGAATGAATGAACAGGAATATCTGGATACCACAGATATGTCCGTAATGATAAAAATGCAGGCACAGTTGGATCAGTTG
>USPJ01000058.1 GCA_900556645.1 uncultured Lachnospiraceae bacterium | reverse complement strand
TTTGTCTCAAAATCTGTTTCCCTTCTGCACCGTTTTATCAACGGACTTAAAATTCCATATTCTGCTCTTGTAGCGGTTACAATCGCTATCTTTTTCATTAAAACTCTCCTGTAATTTTCTCATCCTTTTCATAATTCCGGTCTGCGGTTTTTCCGATTACATCATACCACTTCATAGGAGAAATTCCATCCCCCGGTCTTTTTACCGTCAGCTTATCCTCCGTAAAAATCTCTCCTTTTTGAATGATTTCATCCGCCACAATACTTTTTCTTGCCACAGCTATATTTTTTTTCTCTGATTCTGTTGGTTTTTTTTCTCCATTGCCCATGGCCTCCTCAATATGACGAATACCGGTAATCATATCCTTTAATTCCTGCGGCTCTAAGCTTGCCTTGTGATCCGGTCCTTCCATCCCACGATCCAGCGTAAAATGTTTTTCAATAACCACCGCTCCCATAGCAACTGCTGCCAACGGAATCTCTATACCTTTGGTGTGGTCGGAATATCCGGTCTTTACTTCAAATGCCTCAGACATTTTCTTCATTGCCTTTAAATTTACGTCTTTATAGGGAGTAGGATATTCTGTATTGCATTGCAGTAACGTAATATTTTCCTTGGAAATTCCTTCCTCATACAAAATCTTAAGAGCATCACTGACCTCCTGCAACGTACACATTCCGGTGGAAAGCACCATTGGTTTTCCTGTCTTTGCCAGCTTTTTCAGATATGGAAGATTGGTAATTTCGCCGGAAGGCACTTTCCAAAAATCCAAATCCAATCCCTGTAAAAATTCAATACTTTTAAAGTCAAAAGGTGTTGAGAGAAAGCCGATACCGGTGTCTTCACAGTATTCCTTTAATTCTTTAAACTCATCAAAGGTTAACGCCAGCTTTTTCAACATATCCTGCTGGCTTTCCTCTGCAGCTGTGGACTCTTTCTGATAATCTGCTTTTTGGGCATTGCCTGCCACCATATCCTGAGGGATAAAGGTCTGAAACTTGATATAATCCGCTCCTGCCTCCTTTGCCGCCTCAATCATTTTTTTTGCCAGCAATATATCTCCGTTATGATTTACCCCTGCTTCTGCAATAATCATTGCTCCCATCTGCTCACCTCTTTATTACTTTTGCCGGAACTCCTACGGCTGTTACCTTTTGAGGAATATCCTCTGTTACCACTGCACCTGCTCCGATTACGGCTTCCATTCCTACCGTCTTTCCCTGTATTACGATGCTGCCCATTCCCAGATATGCACCCTCTTTGATTGTCACATTTCCTGCTAAGGTACTGTTAGGTGCCATACTTACATAGTCTCCTATTTCTGCTTCGTGATGAATCTGTGCTCCTATATTAAAAAATCCAAAGGCTCCTATTTTTCCATCATTTGTCACCTTTACATGCTCACAGAAAATCGTCCCTTCTCCCACTTTTACAGAATCTGCAATTTCTGTTTTTCCCATAGAAATTACCGGAAAGGTCAAATTGATATTTTTATGATACAACTCTGCCAATTTTTTACGCAATCCCGGTTCCTGAACGCTAATACAGACTGCTGCCGGCTTTTCATATTGTAAAAGCCAATCATCATCTCCCAGATATGCACAGTTTGTCACGTTGCCCGGTGTTTTATCCACATATCCCAGCACCTTCCATGTGGGTATCTCTTTATTTAAATTTTCAATCTGATAAAGCAGCTCCTTCATGCAGCCGCCGGAGCCTATCATAATTAAATCCTGCATCTGTATTTTCCCTTAAGCCTTCTTTTCCCGATATAAAACCGGCATACCCTCTTCCCATCGAACCTCATAATGAAACTTTGTCGAATCATAGGAAATGTTCTGATAGGTAATTTCATGATTTTCTCTTTTCTGTTTCTTTTTCCGCTGAATTTCCTTTGGCTCCAAATACGTCTTATATGCCAAATGGAATAGTTCTATAAAATCAGCTCCCAGACCATGACCTGTACTTTTGAAACGCACCATATCTATCCGGGATTCTGTAATGGTCTCCACCTTACTGTGTTCCACTTGATTTAGGAAAGACTTCTTATCCTCCAATGCAGTCATATAATCAGTTTCTCCCGCATAACAGATAATTTCTGCCTGATTTTCAAATTGAGCATATAGTCTTGGCAAATACAACAATTCCACATCTTCCAGAAACTCTGCTGCCTGATAGGTGTACAACTGATTCACCAGAATTCCCTCTTCTGGCTTTGTCAGTATCCTTGTTTCATCTATAAAATAAGGCGACAGGTAGCTGCTGTTTTCTACGATTGCTGTAAATAGTCCCGGAGAAAGGGCATTGCAGAAATATGCCAGATACGCACCATGGGAAAATCCATAGGCATATATCCGGTTTTCATTGATTTGATATTGATTATCCTTTACAACATCCAACAATACCTTTACTGCCCTCAGATTATCCATTGCCTGCATCCAGCTCATGTCATTAAAGGAACTTTTTGTCTCTTTTAAATCTACCCTCTGTTGGAATATCTTTCCTCTTAAAATATGCTGATATTTCTCATAGTCTTTTTGCAGCAATTCTAATTCTGCCAAAGAGAGAGTCTTCTGCAGTTCCTCTGATGAAATCTCTGTAGGGATGTTATTCTGCATATATTCATAACCAAAATAATCGCATTGTACGGTCAGCAGATTATAGGTGTCTGCAAAAGCCGTTCTCATTTTTTCAAAAACACGAGATTTTGCATTACCGCCATAACCTGCCAGTAATAAAAGAATTCCCGTATCAGCATTCACTCCGTCCTCCGGCTCCGCAAAATACATCATCATGGTTCTTTCTTTTGGTTCATATACACTTGGTTGTGCCTGTATCTCCAATTCATATGTCTTTGCCATCTACTTTTTCCCTGCCTTTTTTGCATTTTTCTGCCGTTGTTTTTCTGTAAACGGAATTACTTTTTCTTCTACCAGCTGCAATATCTCTTCTGCCGCATACCCCACTGCCTGAAGCATAACCTTTCCGTTTTGTGCAATGTCATGCATTTCTTCCTGTGAATCTTCTTTTGTTCGATAAATGCTCGGTCGGAGGGTATATTCCATTCCCTTTAAACTGTCGATTACAATGCTTGCCATGTAATCTTCCTCTATATATTTATTGGTTTTTCCAATCTGTTTTAAGAGTTTTTCCAATTCCTTTTCGGTATATTTATCCTTTTTAGAAAGCTTCTCTAACCGTTCATACTGGCGAACACCGGCTGCTGCCTTTTTCTTGACCTCTATCAGTTTACCCGGCAGGCTTTCTAAGATTTTTAACATCTCTTCCTTTCCTGCTTCTCCCAGCATTTGTGGTCGTCTGGAAACCCGATAACGGACATTAAATTCCTTTTTACACTCCTTTTCAATTGCCTCTTTTAAGGTCATGATTTCAGAGCCATGAATTTTTGCACCGCCCTCTGTGGCATCTATCACTCGTATTTGGCTTTGTTCCTTAATCTGCTCCTCAAACCAATCCAAATACAGCTTAAAGTCCATTCTGGTCAAAACCTTTCCACCATCTACGGATTCTACTTCAAAATATTCCCCACTGTTTATATCAATGGTGTCCATTTTATCCTTGAAGGTGCCGTCTGCATGGGTTTTGTTCCCGGTCATAGCAAGATCCTGTCCCACCAGAATAATGGTTTTAGAACCCATATAGATTCCAAGGGAATAGGCAGAGGTGGCAACTGAGCCGCCGCTGGGAAGACTTGGCATTCCCATGGATGTTTCATCTTTTTGGATTGCCCTTGTCATAATTTCAGTTTCCAACTGAGAATCACTGGCATAGAAAAATTTTTTTCCTTTATGGATTTTCATAGGTTCCACGGAAATGGCATTCATAGTCACCATAGGAACCTTGGAAATATCCTTATGACGGAATAAATCCCCCGGCTTTAATCCATCCACCACCACAAAAAAGTTTGGAATAATTCCCGCATTTAAAAGAGGCTTCATCGCCGTATCCGTAGCAATGATATTTGCTTTTCCCACCGCAGTTTTCAAATCCTGAATGTTTTTATTTAAGGATGGGCCTGCGGATACTACAATCGTCGGTACCTCCGGCGGCAGCATATCACATAAGGAATAAATACTATACCCATCATACATATATTTACAGTTGTTAAATATATTAACGGCATTGACATTGGTATAACGAACAATCGTATTCCAGTTCTTTATGGTATCCATGACCTGCTTTCTGATATCTTCCACAAAAGCTTCTACTTTCTTTGTAAACAGCTTCTCATAATTTCCTGAAATATAGACCTTTAGCATTGTCATGCTGTCATAGGTAATCATTCTCTGCAGAAAGATTTTTTTCTCTTTATCATTAATCTGATCTACAAGAATTCCTATTGGAACATCCTCTTCAAACAAAAAGGATAAGTCCACTTCTTCCAATGCTTTTACAAAAACATCTATGGACGGCTCATAGATTAAGATATTGGTTGTCCTCTTTACACTCTTTAAAATATTTCGAATATGGATGACATCATGAATCCCCACGATAACCACCGTAGCAAAATCTCCAATCTGTCCCTGCTGCTCCAACCAGTCCTTTCCGGCATAGGATGGATTATATTTTCCATTGAGATAAAACAGTTTTCCATTATTGGAAACCCGGAAAATCGTCTGCCCATCTATGCTTTGATCCGTATCTACATAGATTAAATCACTTTTTTTGTACTTTTTTTCTTCTATAAAATCTGCCCAGCTTTCATATTTCTTCCGAATACTTTCTATGTTTTTTTCGTATATTTCTTTATTCATAAATGCCCCTCCGGCGATTAATTTTCAAATTGATGATAACATGCTTCCAATCCAGTTTTCAATCCAAAACGCAGGACATCCAACAAAAACACTTCATCCTGCTGTGTCATTCCATACATCATATCCTCCAATAATTGTAGAATATATTCCTGATTGCTGTTTTCTTCTGCCAAAAGCATCATAACGGCTCCGTTGACAGCCTCTACACATTTCGGCATTTCCTGCATATAGTTTTCTTTTGTTTTGATTTTCTCACATACAATATCTAAGTTTTCAATTGCTTTCTTTAAAACTTCCTGTTTTTCTCTCATAGCTTTCCTCGCTGACTTTTTATGAAAAAAGGGATTGACAATTGCCAATCCCTTTCTTGACTCCTTGATTAGCCAAGTAATGATAATACACCCTGTGTAGCCTGGTTTGCCTGTGCTAACATAGACTGACCTGCCTGTGCAAGAATATTATTCTTGCTGTACTCAACCATTTCAGATGCCATATCTACGTCACGGATACGGGATTCTGCTGCCTGAGTATTCTCTGCTACGTTGTCAAGATTTGCAATAGTGTGTTCCAGACGGTTCTGTAATGCACCAAGTGCAGATCTCTGGCTGGATACATTGTTGATGGCTGCCTGTACCTTGCTGATGGTTGCGTTTGCAATAGAGTAAGTATCTACTCTTGCTCCTGAGAAGGTCTGGCTTGCTACGGAATTCTTAAGTGTAATATTTGCTCCCTTTGCATACTCGGAACCATATACAGTTTTCAGACTTGCTGAACCAACTGCAGAACCAGCTTTATATGTAGATACTTTATAACCTACTCCTCCGAGAGTTACCGTATCTCCTTTTGTTATACCATTCATGGCTTTAGATGCAATCTTTGCTCCTACTGCTTTTGCAGAAGTCTTAATGGTTGCTGATGCTCCGTATTTACTTGTTGCCAAGCTAACTCCTGTTGCTTTGAAATATCCGCTCTGTTTCGGTAAGGTTGTTGTGCTTAATCCAATTGCTTTCGCATTCATAGAACCGATGTTAATCTCGATGTTCTGATTTGGATTTGCTCCTACCTGTAACTTCTTCTCTGTGAAGCTTCCGTCTAACAGATTCTGTTTGTTGAACTGTGTGGTACTAGAGATTCTGTCCAGCTCTGTTGTCAATGCTTCCAACTCTTCGTTGATAGCATCACGGTCGATGGTCTGGTTGGTATCGTTTGCACCCTGTACTGCTAACTCGTTCATTCTCTGAAGAATGGAGTGTGCTTCGTTCAATGCACCTTCAGCTGTCTGAATTAAGGATACACCATCCTGTGCATTGGTGGATGCCTGATTTAAACCACGAATCTGGCTTCTCATCTTTTCAGAAATCTTTAATCCTGCTGCATCATCGCCCGCACGGTTGATTCTGTAACCGGATGATAATTTCTCAGTTGATTTTGCCTGACTGTTTGTTGTGATTCCTAACTGTCTATTTGCGTTCGCCGCTGTCATGTTGTGTTGAATAACCATTGTGATTCCTCCTTGAATGTAGTATCGTCTGTTAATACTTCATCCGTGAATCTTAACGACGATGATTTCCTTTGCTTGTTACTTTATATATCGGAACCCCTTTTGATTACTTTATACATTTTTTGTAATTTTTTCAAAATTTTTTACTTTAAATTACTTAAGTCGAAGAAAAAGACTGTATTCGGATGGATTTTTATTCATTTCTTCTAATACTTCAAAACTTACTTCCAATATTTTTTCTTTAAAATAGATGATAGCCTTTAAAGACATTCTGTCAATACTCATCAATTCTTTTTCTAAGAAAAAAAGAAGATGTTCTCTTTCTTTCTTTTGACTCTGTTTTTCATATTTTCGGTACAAAACAGAAAAAGGTACTTTATCCTTATAACATAAGGAAAAGTACTCTTCTATTTCTTTTCGGATAAAATCCATATTTTCTTTTTCGTGATGTAATATCATCTTTTTCATAGCTTCCTCTCCCCTTTATTTAATTCATTGGTATTTCTTTTGGGTCAATGTTCAAATATGCACATAATTTTAAAAATTCATCTGCATCCAGCCACTTCTTTGTATCCGGATATAATTTTTCAATAGGGATGTGCAACGTCTTTTCAAGATGGACAATCGATACCTGATTATCTTCAATATATTTTACCAACCATTTCGTTGCCTGAT
>USPJ01000057.1 GCA_900556645.1 uncultured Lachnospiraceae bacterium | reverse complement strand
TAATGCCGAGCTGCTCTCCGTCCTTGCCAATCAGGCGGATCTCCTTATCTCTGATTTGTTCATTGATCATTAATTCGCTAATGGTCTTATACCTCCCATGCAATAAAAAAGTGGATAGGCAGACTATCCACACTAAATCAAAATAACTCCTCATATGGTTATTTGAAATATGAACGCTTAGTCACCCGATTGTGCTAAGGTGAGAGTGGATACTCTACTTGCTTCTAACAACTCTGATAATATATCACGTTTTATGTGCTATGTCAACCATTCTTTGGGA
The DNA here is from genome assembly GCA_900556645.1 of uncultured Lachnospiraceae bacterium. Next base: position 6,675 of record USPJ01000057.1, on the reverse strand, counting down.
ATTCTTTTCTCTTAATCCTTATCCATATTGAAGCTGTTTCTTTTTTCTGCTATACTCTCAATAAAAACGAGGTAATTAATTATGATAGATTTACATGTACACTCCACTGAATCCGATGGCACTAACACACCACAAGAGCTGGTTTCTCTGGCAAAAGAAGCAGGACTGACCGCATTCGCCCTAACCGACCACGACACCATTTCCGGTATTTCCAAGGCAAGGGAAGCTGCAGAAAAAATACAGATGGAACTGGTTCCGGGCATTGAACTTTCCACCGATTACGAAGGAACCGAAGTGCATATGCTGGGATATTATATTGATGAAACAAATCCTGAATTTCTGGCACGTTTACAGGCTTTTATAGACAGTCGGGATAACCGCAACGAGAAGATGGCTCTTCTCCTCCAAAAAGAAGGTTTTGATATTACATTGGATAATCTTTATAGGGAATACCCGGACAGCGTCATTACCCGGGCACATTTTGCCCGCTATCTGGTGGAACATGGCATGGTAAAAGACCGGGAAACTGTCTTTTCTAAATATCTGGGCAATGACTGTCGCTGTTATGTTCCCCGGGAAAAAATTGACCCTTTTGAGGCTATCCGTCTGATTCAGATGGGCGGCGGTGTTTCCTTTTTTGCCCATCCGATTCTGTGTCATATGAATTTTGACCGACTGAAGCGTTTTATTTCAGATTTAAAGGATGCGGGATTGACCGGAATTGAGGCGATTTATTCAGCCAACTCTCCCGGTGATACCCGAAATCTCAAAAAAATTGCCGAGGATTCCCACCTGCTTATCAGCGGTGGTTCCGATTATCACGGAGCCAACAAACCGTATCTGCGACTGGGGGTGGGACGTGGCAACCTCTATGTGCCGGATGAAATTCTAATCTCTATAAAACAAGCCGCCGGAAAATAGGAATTTCTCTATGACTTCCGCAATTCCTGCCTCATTATTTGTCCTTTGGGTGATGTAATCTGCACAGGCTTTTACTTCATCCTTGGCATTTTTCATAGCCACGCCGATATGTGCCGTTTCCAACATAGGAATATCGTTCCGCTCATCTCCGGCGGCTATGGTATTTTCCATAGGAATTCCCAGATAATCACACAAGAATTTCATTCCCAGTCCTTTGGTGGCGTTTTTCGGTGCATATTCCAGATAACTGTCCATTGAAAAGAAGCTGATGCATTTTCCTTTCTGCCACTCCATGTTTTCTCTCTGGAATTCCTCCAATTTTTCTTTATCTGTCAAATGAATCAACATGACTTTCTGTGGTTCTTCTTCCAATGCCTCCACAATATCATCCACAATCTGACAGTCCAGTTTGGTATGATTGCGGTATGCCGCCAACTCCTCACTATCCTGTTTGGTGACAATCTTCACGCCGTTATAGGTATGGAAATACAAGCCCTTTTCCTCTGCCCGTTGCATCAGATAGCTTACATACTCATAGGGAAGGGATTCCTTTTTTAATATTTTATCCTTGCCGCAATCGTAGATGATGGCTCCGTTGTAGGCAATCATATAACATCCCGGCATCATCAGCCCCAGATTCTCCACTACCGTTTTGGCACTTTCTAAAGGACGCCCTGTGGCAATAACCACATAATGTCCCGCAGCAACTGCACGGTCAATAGCTTCCTTGTTTTCCTTTGGAATCTCTCTTGCATCGTTCAGAAGCGTCCCGTCTATATCTGTAAATAAGATTTTCTGTTCTCCCATAATCTCTCACTCTCTGTTAATTGCTCTGCTCCGCCGGAACAAAAATCCTTTCCCGGTATTCATTCTCATTTCCGTTTAACTCCAGCTTCGCTTCTTCACAGAACTGCTCCTGTGAATTTACCAGAACCTTTCCTCTTTTATCTATCTTACTGTATGTTCCGTCATCTCCTAAAAGATGTGCTTTTGTATTATCCATCAGCTCTACTTCTAAAATGTGGAACACCTGTTTTTTCAACTTCTCATCTTCCACCGGGAAAAGAATCTCTACACGCCTGTCCAGATTTCTCGGCATCCAGTCTGCACTTCCCATATAAATTTCTTCTTCCCCGTCATTATAAAAATAGAAAATTCTGCTGTGTTCCAAGAAATTTCCCACAATAGAACGCACACGGATGTTTTCACTAATTCCCGGTATTCCGGTTTTCAGACAACAGATTCCTCTCACAATCAAATCTATCTGCACTCCTGCGGCAGACGCTTCATACAATGCCGCAATAATTCCCTGGTCACAGACAGAATTCATCTTAGCAATGATTTTTGCCTCTCTTCCGGCTTTGGCATTTTTTGTCTCTCTCTGTATCAGCTTTAAGAATTTATTTCTCAACCAGATTGGTGCCACCACTAGCTTATTCCAACTGGATGGCTCCGAATATCCCGAAAGCATATTAAATACCGCTGTGGCATCCTCGCCGATTGCTTCGGAACAGGTAAACATACCGCAGTCCGTATAGAGCTTGGCTGTGGAATCATTATAGTTTCCGGTACCCAGATGGACATATCTGCGGATACCATCCTCTTCTCTTCGGACAACCAGGGCAATCTTACTGTGGGTTTTCAGTCCTACTAATCCGTAAATTACATGACAGCCTGCTTTTTCCAGTTTTTTCGCCCAGACGATATTGTTTTCCTCATCAAAACGAGCCTTCAATTCTACCAATACGGACACCTGTTTTCCATTTTCTGCTGCCAATGCCAAAGAAGCAATAATCGGAGAATTTCCGCTAACGCGATACAGGGTCTGCTTGATTGCCAGCACATCCGGGTCAATGGCTGCCTGGCGGATAAAGTCTACCACCGGATCAAAGGTCTGGTATGGATGATGGAGCAGAATGTCCTCTTTCCGAATTGCTTCAAAAATATTGCTGCCCGGTACAATCTGAGGAACTCTCTGTGGTATGTACGGAGCAATTCTCAATTCATCATATCCCTCCATGCCATACACCTTCATCAAAAAGGTTAAATCAATCGGTCCGTTGATTTTGTAAACATCCTCTTTTGCAATGTGAAGCTCCTCTTTCAAGAAAGTTAGCAGCTTCTTGTCCACCTTTTCTTCCACCTCAAGACGGATGATTTCGCCCCACTGACGCATCTTAAGCTGCTTTTGGATTTCCTTCAGTAAATCGGCTGCCTCGTCCTCATCAATAGTCAAATCCGCATTTCTCATAATCCGGTATGGATACGCACATACCACATCATAGTTTAAGAAAAGACTCTCTATATTTTTTTCTATAATCTGCTCTAATAAGATATAGGTGTGGTTCTCGCCGTCGGGAACCGGAATGATTCTCGGCAGAACACTTGGCACCTGTACCGTGGCAAACTCATAATTTTCTGCAATCTTCTTAACCCCTTTTTTCACTAAAAAAGTGGCAATATTCAATGTTTTATTCCGAATTAACGGGAAAGGTCTTGAGGCATCCACTGCCATAGGCGTTAAAACCGGATAAACATTCTCTTCAAAATATTTATCTACAAAGCTGCTCTGTTCCTTATTCAAATCTTCATAGGCATCCAGAATCCGAATCCCCTTTGTCTCCAGCATCGGCTTCAAGGAACGGTTATAAGTGGAATACTGTAACTCCACCAATTCTCTGGTGGCAACATTAATCTGTTCCAACTGTTCCGTAGCTTTCAGACCTGCAATATCCGGTTTCTTATAATTTGCATGCACCATATCCTTTAAGGACGCCACACGCACCATAAAAAATTCATCCAGATTGGAGGAGGTAATACTCAAAAATTTCAGACGCTCCAACAGCGGAATACTCTTATCTCTTGCCTCATTCAATACCCGGTTATTGAATTTTAACCAACTTAATTCTCTATTCTCATAGTATTCCGGATTTAAAAAATCTTGTTTTTCCATAATTTCCTCCTCTTCTTAGTAGCTTCTCTTCTCACGAAGTACCGGCGTGATTCCGAAAATAGACTCAAAACTGTCGGATTTATTTGCTAAAAGTCCCTTTTCCAATATAATATCCCCATCTGTCTCCACGGTAATCATCAGTTGTTTTCCCTTCAATGCCGCTCGGATTGTCTTAAATTTCTGTTTATGGCTTCGATCCAATGCATTGGACACCCTCAGAATCGCTGCCAGCTTTGCCGCAGTCATATAGCTGTCAATATCCATCTTGTCCGCCACTTTTTCGTAAGGTTCCAACGGATTCGTATTATACAGTACGGTTCTTGCCACAATCTCACGTTCCAAATGGGTCAGTCCGATAATTTCAGATGCCATGATGACATCATAAGCACACTCCGGTCCATTTGCCAGACTGATGAACTTTCCACAGTCGTGAAGAATTGCCGCCACTTGTAACAGCAGACGCTCCCTGTTTTCCATTCCATGAACTTTTTTTATCGTATCAAAAATCAAAGTAGACATCTTTGTTAATGCATCAATATGAGGCGAATAGCTTCTATATCGTTTGGAAAGCTGTGTTGCCGCCGAAAGGATGTCCTGCTCAAAGTCATGCACCGGTTTTATCAGTTTATTCTCTTTTGCATACTGATATGCAATTCCGTCCCCGATATTGTTTCCCGGTACCCATACCTGTTCTGCCCCCAGTTCCTGTGCCATACAGCGATAGGTTACAATAGACGGAATGATAAGAGGGTCCGTTCCATTAGGCATATCCAGTTCTTCCGCTATGATTTCTGTATTCTTTTTCTCCAAGCTTCTGAGATATTTTATAAATTTATCTGCATCTGCCAACGGACTGTCTGACTTTCTCTTGACCTTCCGCATCAGTTCTGCACTGTAATCTCCCATGAAAACCAGATAGTGAATCTGACTCTTTTTCATGTACATTGCCTTGAATACTTCCAGTTCCTTGTTCACCAATTCTTCTATTTGGTTTTCATAGTGAGCAAGGCTTTTCCCGATTCCTGCCAACTGCTCCCTCAACCGCATGGTTCCCAACACCAGATGCTGAGTGGTTACTAAATTTCCATCTACAAACAAGGTAATCTGAACACTTTCGCCACCTACATCCACAATGGCAACCCCTTGTTTTGTCATCTCTTCAAACTCTTCCATGGCTGCAACAGACTGATAATTGACAAAACGCTTCTCCGAATTACTCAACACCTCCACATTTATCCCGGTTTTCATACGAATCTGTTCTCCCAAAAACGGAAGGTTCCGGGCATCTCTTACCATAGCTCCTGCATAAGCTCTGTAATCCTTTACCCGATAGCTTTTCATAATCTTTACATATTCTTCCAAAACATCACAGAGACTCTCCATCATCTCCGTTCCCACGCTTCCGTTATTATAGATTTCTCTTCCCAATCCGATTCTGCTGCGGATATAATCTATCTCACGAATCCCCTGTTTTGCTGAGATTTCCATGATTTTAAGACTCACTTCATAGGAGCCGATATAAATCGCTGCAAATGTTGTAATATTCATAAGCAATCCTTCCTTTAACGGTTATTTTCTTTCGTTCCCAACAGATAATCAATAAACTGCTGTGCAGTACGTCCGCTTAATCCACCATGGCTCAATTCCCATTTGTTTGCCTCCGCAAGAAGCTCCTCCTTGGGCATTTTGATTCCATGCTTTTTCGCCAAGACTCTTACAATCTCCTGAAATTCTTTCTTAGTCGGTGCTCCGAAATAAATGGACACACCAAAACGGTATACCAGCGACAATTTTTCCTGTACGGTATCGGAGGTGTGCATATCCCCTCGAACTTCCTCTTTATCACTGAAGTTCTCCCGAATCAGATGTCTGCGGTTGGAGGTGGCATAAATCAGCACATTCTTTGGTTTTTTCTCCAAACCGCCCTCTATGACCGCCTTGAGATATTTGTATTCGATTTCAAATTCCTCAAAAGATAAATCATCCATGTAAATAATAAATTTATAATTTCTGTTCTTAATCTGGGAAATCACATCCTGCAAATCAATAAACTGATGCTTATAAATCTCTATCATCCGAAGTCCCTGATCATAATATTGATTGATAATGGCTTTGATACTGGAACTCTTTCCCGTTCCCGCATCTCCGAAGAGAAGACAGTTATTGGCTTCTCTTCCCTGAACAAATGCCTCTGTATTCTCCACTAATTTCTGCTTCGGAATTTCATAGCCTACCAAATCCTCCAAATTTACATGGGCAATGTTGGTAATCGGAACAATCTCTGCCCCCTCTTCCGTGTGGCGTACACGAAATGCCTTGTGAAGTCCCAGCTTGCCCACACCGAAGTCTCCGTAAAATTCTGTAACTGCTTCTTTGAATTCCTCCGCTGTCTGTGCCTGCTCTAACCGTATGCTCAGTTCACAAATCCGGTCACGGATTCTGGCATTGAATACTTTGCTGCTGCCCTCTACTCTATGATAGTTCAACAGCGTCTCTACACATTCAATCCCCAAAGCCTTGCCAAAGTTTCCTAAATCAAAGTCAAATAATTCTTTAAAAATTACAAAATCATGAAGAGCAATTTCATTGATACTGCCTTCCACTTCTCCCCGTATCTCACAGGCTTTACTATAAGCATTCTCATGATTTGCCATCAGATACGTCAGGTAATTGTGCCATAGGTTTCCTTGAAATCCATGACTGGCGGCAATCTCCATCAACTGATGGAAAGCCTCGTAAAACTCTTCTCTTAAACCCCTCTGTTCCTCTTCTGTTAAATTTTCAACGTCTTTTTCCTGGCT
>USPJ01000056.1 GCA_900556645.1 uncultured Lachnospiraceae bacterium | reverse complement strand
ATATCATACAAAATTGTATGCATAGTCGTTCCGATACGAGAAATAGGAGTATCTCCTACTTCAACCTCTGTAGCAGAATCAAACATAATCGGATCTGTAAGAAATATGTCTATGTTTTTTATGTTTTTATTATGCTTAATACCCGTGGACAATCTGTCCAATGATAACCTAAAAATACCATGTTACTATCGTTTAAAGAAGCAAAAATTGTTTCTTAAATAAAAACCACGTCTAAACGGCGTGGTTTCCACTGCGGCTATAAGCCTTTGTTACTTGCTCGCGTCTAAAGGCGCTGCTTTAACTTCGTTCAAGCTATCGCCTTTGACTCTCGCTTTCCCTCAAAGGGAATTTTTATTTTGCTTTTTTTCTTGTTTCATTTTTTACCTCCTAATCCTAATAACAAAGTGGGCAAGCACTAAATAAAAAACTGCGGCAAAATTGCCGCAGTCCGTATTTTCTGCATTCAAAACATGCTCTTCCTTTCAGAGAGCTTCCTGTATCTTTGTAATGAACCGTTACAATCCGATACTCCCACACCGTAAGCAGGTCTTCTGACTCGTGTCTCTCGATTTCTCTGCGTCTCCGTTTCCTTCCCGGTCTCCCAGTGGATACTAAACGGACACTTGACACTCACAGCGGCGGCACCGTACAGGTCTTGCACCTGTTTCCCTTTTCACCCTCTCCCTTGCTTTCTGCAACAGAGGACACTTACCATGCGTATGTAATTTTTCTCTTTGCAGGCACACCTACACTTTCTTTATCCTACCAAAAAAGAGCGGTTCTTGTCAACAAGTTGATTTTTTTCCTTACATATGCTACATTCTTTTATGGCTTCACCAAAATTTTCTCAAGAAGGAGTTCTGATTATGAATTTACCAAAAGACCCGGTCATGCTGTTAAGTTTTGTAAACTTAAAGTTGAGAGACGAATGTCTCAATCTGGATATTTTTTGTGACCGGTATGAAATCGAAGAAAATGTATTGAAAGAAAAATTAGCTGCCATCGACTATCACTATGAGCCATCAAAAAACCAGTTCAAATAATCTTGAACTGGTTTTTCTCTTTCACATTCTATATACTGCCTACATTCAAATCTCCCAAAGGAGACTCTATCAACAGTCGTTCAAATTCCTCCACCGGCATAGGCTTTCCGTAAAAATATCCCTGTATCAATTCACAGCCGATATTTTTTAAATAATTCGCCTGAAATTCTGTCTCTACTCCCTCTGCAATGACAGGAAGTTCCAGCCAATGTGCCATATGCACCACAGAATCCAAAATAATACGGCTCCTTCTGTCGTGAATTTTACGATTTTCCAAAAATTTCATGTCCAGCTTTAAAATATCCACCGGCACATCTTTCAGTGTATTTAAAGAGGAATAACCGCTTCCAAAGTCATCCATTTCCACACAGAATCCCATCTTTTGGAATTTCTTAACCACATCAATCAACTGCTCTGAATTTTCCATATATGCAGTCTCGGTAATCTCTAGCCTTAGCTGAGATGGTTTTAAACGATATTTCTCTATCAGCTTTCGGAATATCTCGGTCAGATTTGGATTATAGATATCCACTCGCGAAATATTTACCGACAACGGAACACTAGGCAATCCCTTATCTTCCCATTTTCGCATCAGGGCACAGGCCTGCTCCCACACATATTCATCCAACTTCGTGATGAGACCGTTTCGCTCAAACACCGGAATGAATTTTCCCGGAGATACCATACCCCTTTCAGGGTGGAACCACCGCACTAGGATTTCTGCTCCTACCATGGTTTCTTTTACATGATTATATTGTGGCTGCAAGTAAATCTGGAACTGGCTGCTGCTTAAAGCACCTTCCATTTCACTGACAATCTTCTGCTCCTCCAGCAACTCACTTCGCATAGATTCATTGTACCATGCGATTCTCTCTGTAAAACTCTTCTTTACAGAATTTAATGCCAACAGAGCACGGTCACACATCAAACCCACATCCAATTCCCCGTCTTCAATCTGATAGATGCCGAATCTGGAAACAAATTCAAATTCCGGATCATACTGTTTCAGCCAATCCTCTATTCGGTCAATCATCTCTTCTATCAGAAATTCCACATCTTTCATACAGAACACAAAGTGGTCTGCCTCTAAATGTGCATAGGTCATGTTCCTGCAGGTCCTGAAAAATCCACCTACTGCCGCCAGATAACGGTCTCCCGCCGCGATACCATAGATATCATTATAAGCCTTGAATCGGTCAATCTCCCACCGCACAATGACATATTTACAATTCTTGTTCTCCCGTATCATCCTCTGGGTATAACGGCAAAAGGTCTGACGGTTATAAATCCCTGTTTTTTCATCCAGCTCCACAGAGCGAAGCAGCTCCTGCTGTTCCAACTGTACTTTCTGAAGCATGTCCTCCCCCATAGGATAAATTGCTTCATTCCGAGCGAGAATATTCCGTATCTTATGTAGCAATACCCTTGGCTCTACCGGTTTCACAATAACGTCCACCGCTCCCATATCCAATGCCTTTATCTGACCTTCCACATCTTCTCTCTCGGCAATGACTACTACCGGAATAACAGATGTCTCAAGCTCTTTTTTCATAGTCTTTAACAACTCATATCCTTCCGCTTCGGATGCTTCGGCATCTACAATGACAGCTGCATACTTCTTATATTTTAATTTTCTGATTGCCTCTTCTGCATTTCCCGCTTCTTCTACCAAATAATTTTCTGAAAAGGTCTCACGAATTAATACTCGATTTTCAATACTGGTATCTACAATCAATACAATGGGTTTTTGCACTTCTACGTTACGCAAAGCTGCATCCCTCCCCCAATTCAAGTTAAGTGATCTAGTTCATAAACTGTTGTATCTTTTTCGCATCCTGATAACCTCTGTGATATAGCTTGTCTATTGCTTTTTTATCTTTGGTAAGTGTCTTCATTCCCTCACAGCTCTCCGGTGCAAGAATCAAAACCTTTCCTTCTTTTTGATACTTTTTGGCAAGCTTCACCTGCTGATTATAGGTGCGGTATCGCAAGGCTAAATCTCTTCCCGCCTCCGGGTATTTTCTCCCCAGTACCCTTGCCGGAATCCTGTCCTTATCCGGTACTCGTACCGTTTCAATAGGTTTTGTCAGAACTACCACTACCTTATCACATCCATCCTCAAAAGCCTTCTTCACCGGAACCGGATCGGAAAGACCTCCGTCATAATAAGGTACCCCCTGTATCCGATATGGCTTGCATACCAATGGGATACAACAAGATGCTTTCATGATACTGTAATCATCCAGCATCATATCCTTTTTATCAAAATAAACCGGCTTGCCTGTTACAGCGTCCGTTGCTACTACTTTGCACATTTTCTCGGATTCCGAAAATGCCTTGTAGTCCAACGGATTTTCTCCTCCGGTATTTGACAGTTCTCCGTAAATATAATCCATGTTAATATAGGAGCCGTTTCTGAGTAGATTATGCAGACTCATATATTCTCTGCGGAAAGAATAATCCATATAAAACTGATAATTTCTTCCCCGTTGTTTTGAAATATAGGAGCAGACATTCGCACTTCCTGCTGAAACTCCAATGCAATAGTCGAAATCAATCTTTTGATCCAAACAGTAATCAAACACTCCGGCTCCATAAATTCCCCGGAGACCTCCGCCGACATCCACTACCCCCAACATTTTTATTCTTTCTTTCTAAAAATTGCTTTGCCATTAATATACAACAAAATGCATAAAACCGCAAGAACCCTGACAGGAATTTCCGCTTATAACCCTCCTATATTTTCTCTACTTTTTCTTTTGCTTTTTCAATTTCACGCTGTTGTCTTTTACCACCAGTCCTTCCATGCTACGCAAAAATCCTGAAATTCTGCTATACCCGTAATCTTTGGAATCAAAACCGCTGTAGCGGCTCTTTAAATCAGCATGAATCATAGACAGATTATCTACACTTCCTCCATTTTTTCGGATGATTGCAATGACTTCCTGCTCAATCTGTTCTCTCGGAATCTGGCCTTCCTTCCGTACATAGTGGTGGTTGTTTTCACGAAATACCATTAAATGCTTCAATTCTTCTGCCAAAAAGACACTCAGCTTGGAATAACCATAATTACGGACATCAAAATCCGGGAACTTCTCACTCAGTCTCTGTCCGATGAAACTCAGCTCCAATATCTCTTCGCCGGACTCATTTAACATTCCTAAAATCGCATTTTCCACATGCTCAATGCTGGTAACGTTCTCCAGATTTTCCTCTTCTCTGTTCCGGGCAGGCACACCATTGGAAAGTTCTTTTCCCGATTCATCTATTAAGTTCAAATGAATGAACTTGTTGCAGGCTCTGGTTAATGCCAAAGGCGTCTTGGATTCTCCCATTCCCAGCACATATTTCTTTTCTTCCCTAAGCCGCATGGCAAGTCTTGTAAAATCACTGTCACTAGTCACCAGACAAAATCCATCTACTTTATTCTGATAGAGTAAATCCATTGCATCAATGACCATTGCCATATCCGTACAATTCTTCCCTGTGGTGTAAGAAAATTGCTGAATCGGAATGATGGAATACTCCAATAATAGTTCTTCTTTCCATCCACTGCCTCTGGACCAGTTTCCATAGATTCTCCTGCAAGAGGCAAATCCGTATTTTTCTAACTCATCAAAAATGACTGCCGCGTATTTTGAACTGACATTCTCTGCATCAATCAATACTGCAAATTGTAATTTCTCTTCCATCTGACTTCCCTTCTATCTCACTTATAACTGATACTTTTCTTTAATTTTTTCAAAATCCCCTTCAAAAATCTCTGCCTGCCATCCTAATTGCAGGGCTGTGTCCACATTCTCTTTTCTGTCATCTATAAACAGACATTCCTCTGATTCCAGATTGTACTTATCTGTCAGATACCGATAGATTCCCTCATCCGGTTTTATCATATGTATATCTGCGGATACCACGATTCCATCAAAATCTTCTATCGCCCGAAACCTTGGAAAATAATCGTAAAAAGCATCACTGGCATTGGAAAGCACATAAACTTTATATCCCTGTTTCATAATATATTCCACAAATTCCTGTGCCTCTTTTATAGGCAGCATACTGTCTGTCCACCGTTCCATACAATTTCGCAAGGGCTGATACAGTTCCTTGGCTATTCTTTTTTCAATCTGTCCACGGGCTTCTTCCTCCGTGATATTTCCCAAGTCTCTAAGTACCCATTCCGGTCCTTCAAACAACTCCCTGCGAATAATTTCCCGCTCCTCTTCTGTCTCACAATATTGATTCAAAGGTATCTGAGGATTGTAGTCAAACAGGACATTTCCCATATCCAAAATGATGTTTTTTATCATGTGTCCTCTCCTTAATCATCCCTATTCATTTGGTTTTTGATAGAATCTTCCGGCTATCTGTTCCGTCTTAATGATGTTTACAAAGGCATGGGGATCTGCCTCTTTTACCGTACGCACCACCACCTTGCTCTCTGCACTGGAAACCACCGAATACACCACTTTTCTCTCTTTGTGTTCATAAGAACCCTCGCCATCTATAATGGTGGCACCATGGTTGGTGACTCTGGCGATTGCCTCATAAACTTCTTTTGCATGATTCGTAACAATAAAAAGCGTCTGCTGCTGATATTTTTTATAGTGCAGATGCAAAACCTGTGTGGACGTATATTGGAAAATAATTGAATACAATGCTTTATCCCATCCGAAAAGCATTCCTGCCGCCACCAAAATAACCACATTCAGACCTAACACCACATTCCATGAATCAATCTCTTTCTTTTCTGAAAGATAAATAGCAATAAAATCTGTTCCTCCTGTGGTGGCATTCATCCAGAGACAAAGACAGATAACAAATCCATTGATAATTCCTCCGAAAATACTAATTAAAAGAGTATCATATGTAATCACATATCCCGGTATTAAATCCGTCAACACACCGGTCAATACAATCATCAGACAGGAATACATCGTAAATTTCTTTCCAATAAAATGAAAACCTATATAGACAGGAATCGCATTTAGCAAAATATTGACAATCGTATAAGGTATCTCTATATGCAGAAACATTTCCAAGACCCTTTGTATCAAAAGTGCCATTCCCGTGGCTCCTCCCGGATACAGTCCTCCGGTCCGAACAAAGGATTTGATATTCAATGCCATGAGAAATGCCGCCACACAGATGACTACGATTCGTTTTCCTGCCTCTTTTGTATCTATCTTCATTGTAAATTATGCCTCTCTTTATAGTTCTTTCACAAAATAATGACGCTTTCCTGTCTTTGGAAAATTTTCAAGGGTAAATACTTCCCGATATCCTTTCTTTCTGTAAAATTCCGGTGCCTGAAATCTGAACGTATCCAGAAATACATACCTGCATCCCCGCTCCTTTGCTTTCTCCTCCGCTTCCATCAAAATCCGGCTTCCAATCTCCTGCCCCCGCAGGCTTTCGCTTACCCACAGGTATTTTACAAACAGCCAGTTTCCATGGGTATGTCCCGTCAGTCCCGCACAGATATGATCCGTTTCATCTCTAAGATAGATGCCTAAATCCTTCGGATTCTTATCCTCTAATCTCGCCAGATTGTATTCCAACAATCCCTGTCGGATTGCCTCCTCGTCTGCTCCGCTGATTTCTTCTGTAATTTCAAAATTCATTTTCATATTTTACCACTCCTGTTACAGAGTTTATTATATCAAAAGGCAACAGTTGCTGACAACTGTTGCCTTGAGGTTTTCTAACTAAAGTTATAGTCATTAAACTTCTCTAAAAGTTGATTCACTATCTTCTTCTCCCCTTTGTATAAGAAATGCTCCCAACTTTCGTTAGGAGCATTCTAACTCTCTAAAAAACGGTTCTCTTTTTTTCGGTATCTGCCTATTCGGGGTAAGTGAACCGAACTTACATGAAAACCTCCACTTATGAATCCGAAAAATCATAAGCTTCTTTGGTTATTTATATAAT
>USPJ01000055.1 GCA_900556645.1 uncultured Lachnospiraceae bacterium | reverse complement strand
ACATGCACTCTCTGTGCAAACATTTTAACAATCCGTTCTTCCACAAGCCACGGTCTGGCATTATACACATATACCTCATGGAATTTAGAAAAGTAATTTGCAAGACGGATGACAAGGGTTTGTCCACCACCCATCTCAAAGTCCGGCATCACAAACAACAGCTTTCTCTTTGGCACATTTTTCAGATAACTGTACCTTTCCAGTCTGTTATTGATAATGTCTTCCATTTTATTCTGCGTTTCCACAAGTTCCTTCTGCTCTTCAAACTTCGGAGCACTTTCGCTCATTAGTCTTCCATATTCATTTCTGACATGTTTTACGAAGCGTTCCCGGATACTCTCCGGTATCATAAAGTTTTCTGCCATATACAGCTTGATGTTCAGCAGTTCTTCAAAGAGCTTCACATCCTGCTCTCTCTGATAAATAATACTGGTGCTGTGTCTTCTGTGGTAATTTAACACATCACTGCAAAAAGCAATTTTTCCCACACGTATTGCATAAACATAGGCAAACCAGTCACCGGAAATGGCATACTCTTTCAGGTATTCATCCATTCCTTCCAAGGCACTTTTCCGCATCAGAACTCCGCTAGCATTCGGTATGGTATTCTTAATTCCCAAACCGTCGATAATCTCTGCCTCTCCGTTATTGACATAATCCTGATTCCATTTATCTTCACTTAAATCTTTTGTATATTCCGTATAAATAAATCCTGAATGCCGATTATTCTCATCAATCACCTCAGACTGTGCATATGCCAGATTTACCTGATCATCCTCAAAGAACGGCAACAGGCGTTCAATGAAATCCAACTCACATGCATCATCCGCCTCTGCTATCCAGATGATATCACCTTCTGCATGGTGTATTCCGTTCAGCCATTGTTTAAAGCATCCCTGATTTGTTTCATTTTCCACAATCTTATATCGGATTCCTGAATTTTCCAGAATCTCCCGTGCCACTGCCACGCTGTTGTCTTTGGACACATCATCTAAGAAAATGATTTCATAAGGTTTTACGGATTGATTCAAGATACAGAATAATCGTTCCGGTATATAGGCTTCATAATTATAATTCGGTATAATGACTGAAACTTTTAAGTCCGGTAACTTCCGAAACAGTTCTTCGCCCGGACAGAGAAGATTCAATAACCGTCTCAGATATCTGGCAGGAGTTTCTTCATTGATATAACCCTTTGCATTTTCCGCAATCTCTTCATATAGCTTCCGGTCTTCTAAAAGCTGTTCTATCTTTTCCACACAGGCATCACAGTCACCATACGGCACTACCACGCCTCTGCCCTGTGCTAAAATCTCCGGTATTCCTCCGGCACTGTCAAAAGCAAACACCGGGGTATACTGCTTCATGGCGTCCTGAACCACACATGGGAACGGGTCCTCTCTGGAAGTCAGCAGGAACAAATCTGCTCCTCCGAAAACGTATCCGGCGTTTTCCGTATATCCCATCCAATGAAATCTGTCTGTGAGATTCTCCACTTCCAAATCATTGCTAATCCACTCGTAAAACTCTTTTTCTCTGTCTCCCAGCCACAGAAAATCTACTTTTGGATTCCTCTTCATTTCACTGATGGCAATTCTTCCGAACCAATCCAGCCCTTTACGGAAGTTTCCGTAACCGCAGCCTAAAACAATGCGGGTATCCGGCTCTATTCCAAGCTCTTCACAGAGCTTTTTCTTGTTATTCTGTTTCTCTTTTATACTGTAAGAGTTAAAGTTCGAGAAAACTCCCTGCGGCATCACATGACATTTTTCTTCCTCAATAGGGAATTTCGCCAAAAATTTCTGTTTTACAAATTCCGCCGGAAAGACTACATGTTCGGCATACTGCTGCACCGCCTGTGCTGCCAGCACAAAATCGTAAGCATAGATTGAGGTAGGCAGCTCATGCACCATCACAATATTTCTTACTCCGATCCCGTTCAATGCCTCCAGTACGATTCCGGTTACTACGCTATTACACAGAGCATAGTGTATATCCAGTTCTGCAATCCGTCTTATAATTCCATCTAATTTTTCCGGCTCATAAACCTTGGAGAAATCCGGCTGATGTAAATCATAGCAGACTGCCTGCTTCTTAAATTCCTCTTCCAAAGGTCCACCTGCCAACAGCAGGACAATCGGCTCGTATTCGGTAATAGATTTCAGTGTTTTCACAATATTTAAAGACAATAAAGTGGCTCCACCCTTCTGTGCCTCATGCACCACCACCAGAATCTTTTTCTTTCCGGTAATAGGCTTTAAGCTCGGCAGCTGTACTGTGTCCTGTTGTACCGCTACCGCCTCCGGTGCTGTTCCTCTCAGCTTATTCTGAACCTTGTGAACACCTTTCTTTCCGGTCTTTACGATTCCGTCATGCTTCAAGCTCCGCAGCGTACGCTTGCTTAAAGACAAGAATCTCCACACTTTTTTTCTTCGGAGGTTGTCCAGATACTCGCCCTTTGCATTGTTTTCCACATTTAATCTGGCGTTTTCCTGTACCAGATGTTCAATTTCTCTGTGTTGCTGTTTCTGCTGGCTCTGCATCTGCATCATCTGCAATCTCTGGGTACGAAGACTGTCTACATTCTTTTTATTTGCCGGTGATACCGTAAATCTTATAAACAATGTACCTTCCTGTGCCAGTTTTTCTGTTATGATTTGCGGATTGTCATTTCCGAATGCCAGAAGCTCCTCCCCAAATTCAATGCCATTTGTATATTCTATATCTACCTTGTGATCATTCAGAAAAATTTCCAGATTTCCCACTAAAACCGGCTGAGTTGCCGGATCGATACGCACCTGCTGTACCTTACCTGAAATGCGGGTTTCAAACTCTATTACCTTTTCTCCGTAATTGTAATTTTTCTTTACGGATTCCTCTTCTGTATAACCTTTTCCTGAATTGAAATATAGCTGAAGATAGTCTATGCTCACGGCTCTTCCTTCATCAAAGACCTTTTCACACCGTTTCAGCATAGTCTCTTTCATCTGTGCCAGTGTTGCTTTTTCTCCTGCCACATATCTCTGAAAATTCCGCTCCATCTTGGCATAGAGCAGCATATCCTCCTCGGAAATTCCCATCATTCTGAAAATCCCCATGTTGGTAAGTGCATCTCTTTTGGTACTTCCGTGAACATAGTAATAGACAGACCGATAGATAATATAATCAATCGGCACCGGAAAATCAAAAGTCCATTCGTAGTCAATCACTGTCCACTTGTCATTTAACAGAATATTTCCGAAAATCAAGTCCACATTGGAAATCTTTAAGGATTTGCAGTTGACAAAATTGGTTTCTTTTCCAAAAACATTTTCAAATTCTGTTGTATAAGAAAAAGGAATATTATCTTTTAATCCGTATAAAATATCCCGGTACTCTTTAATCTTTTCAATCAGCTCCAGATACTTTCCTTCCAGATAAAGTTCGTCCAGATAATCCTCTAGCGTATTTCCCTCTACGAACTCCAAACGTACATAGTCTTCTCCCTGTTCGCATCGGTTTGCTGTTAAAATTGTATCTTCATAGCTCTCACACATTTCCTGATAGTGTCTGTAAATCCTCTGGATATGTGGAATTGCCGCAGGAGTTCCCGCATACTTATATACACTTTTATTTCCGTTTTCATCTGTTGCTATGGTAGTCTTTATCTGAAATTTTCCGTCTCTGTCATTTGAATATTTACAATAAATTGGATTCACGATTATCTTTCCTCCCTTATGACCGCCAGAAACGAATTGGCGTACATTGGAAATTCTTCCTCTTCAATCACCGTATCAAACACCTTCGCCTCGTCAAAGGTCTCAATCCGGTCTCTATCAAACTGATTGTAATTGTTGTTCAATTCTCCGATTTTTGGCAGATATGCATCGGAATAGATGGTGGTAGGAAGTCTGTAATCCGGATACGGATAGTAAAATGCTTCTGTCTGATATCCGCATTTGGCTATCAGCTTTTCCAACCCTTTCTTGGTAAGGGACGGCTCGTTTTTCTCTCCCAGATATCCTTCAATTCCTGCGTAGATTGTGCCTTTGTGTTCCTCTGCACAACCTGCCCAGTATTTCAGTCCAAATTTATTTTCTATGGCAATGAGAATTCTTCCTCCCGGTCTTAAATGGGATTTCAAAGAACATAACAGTTCTTCCTTTGGATTCTCTCCATCTGTATAAAGTTCTGCCTGTCCCAACACACCGATTAAGGTAATGACATCATATTTTTCCGTCAATTGTTTTTCAACCTCTTGATAGGTGCCTACATAAATTTCAATATTATCCCTGTTCTGATTGCGATAGGCATTTACCAGCGATTTTCTTTTGGAACGCTCTATGCAGGTAACTCCGGCAAATTTCTCTGACAGTTTTCCGGTAATGGCTCCGCACTCCGAACCAATTTCCAATACGGTCTGATCTTTATCATTTTCAAACCACTCAATAATGTTTGCTCTGTTTGATGATAACTGATACAATATCTCCCAATTATTTTTTTCTTTGATTACTGCATCATAATCTGTCTCCTGATATTTCTGCACAATCTCTAATAAGGTATGATCCAATTCTTCCTGCGTATAGGATTCTCTTCCCGAATAACCGCTGTCCTCTATCCTTACTTTTCCAATCTGTTCCATCTCATTCACCCAACTCTCTCCACATCTACTTTGGCAAACATATCATAATATCCCATAGTATCCTTGCCGGATTTTACTTTGATTTTCATCACGTCATACAATCGGTGATAAGCTTTCAAATTGCCTTCCACAAATCCTGTACAACTGATGGACAACAAATATTCTCCTCCTTGTAAGTCCATCTGCTGCTGGAAGGTTGCCACACAAATTTCCCCTTCCTTTACCTTTCCTATACTTTTCTTTTCATACATGGTATTGGTACCGGTGATATCCGTACCATCTAAGGTTTTAAAGGTAAATGTGAATATAGGGTCTGAGATATCCTGATGGAACAACACCTTGGAACGAATCTGAAAAGTGGTTCCCTTCGGAATCTCATCCGTAAGATTTCCTTTCTCGTCTACAATGGCAAAATCAATAATTTCCGCTTCTTTACTTCCATATTCATTGATTCCCGGATTTAGCTGATAATGGCTTCGCCAAAGCCCCTCTGTTTTCTCCAAAAGCTTTGGACTTACCGTTTCTTTGGATGTTTCCTCTTTTTCAATATCTTCTATGCTTTTTATCTGTCTGGAATTTGTATTGACCATAATCTTTTTGTACAAATCCACCATTTCATTCGGTTCTCCCTCGGCAATCTGTACTCCCTGATTCAACAGGATAACTCTGTCACAATACTGACAGATACTTCCCAAATCATGGCTTACGAACAGAATTGTTTTTCCCTGCTCTTTAAACTCTTCAAACTTTCTGTAACACTTGTTCTGGAAGAACACATCTCCCACCGACAATGCCTCGTCTACAATCAGTATTTCCGGTTCTATGTTAATAGCAACCGCAAAGGCAAGCCTTACAAACATACCGCTGGAATACGTCTTTACCGGCTGATTCACAAAATCTCCGATGTCCGCAAAATCCAATATATCCTGAAGCTTTGCATCAATCTCTTCTTTACTGAAGCCTATCATGGTTCCGTTCAGATATACATTTTCTATCCCGGTATACTCCATATTAAATCCCGCCCCTAATTCCAATAGGGCCGAAATACGTCCGTTGATGGTCGCCTCTCCCTCAGTAGGGTTCAGCACTCCGGTAATAATCTTTAAGATAGTGGATTTTCCTGCTCCGTTGGTACCTATAATCCCCACCGTTTCTCCTTTTTTTACATCAAAAGAAACATTATGCAACGCATAGTGTTCCTTGTATAGTTTCTTTTTGGAAAAACCTAGAGACTCTTTTAGACGGTCCACCGGCTTATCATATAATTTATATAACTTGCTGACGTTATCTACTCGTATAGCTATCTCGTTCATATTTTTTCCTTTTATTCATTAAAATGTATTTATCGAATTATTATAACACAAGTTCTTGTGGTTTATCAACCAATCGACCCCTACCTTAAGACTTTCTTAGGAATTAACCTGCATGTTTTGTCTTTTAAATAATAACATAATTTTCTTAGTTGCCATATGCAATAATTTTGCAAAAAATCCTACTAGAATGAAATAGCATAAAACTGCACATACAAATTCAAATTTCCGATGCAAACCTCCTAATTCCGCAAAATGATTTTGTACTGCAAATGCTACATTGTGATGAACTAAAAAAACTGCATAGGAATACTTACTCCCCGTCTTTATCATATTGGTCAGTTTCGGAGTCCGAATCAATTTCCCTGCTTCCATCAACACTACAAAAAGTGCCATTCCTCCAAAGGAAATCATCCACATCTGCGGTATCGGAACAGGTGCATACCAAATAATCAAGGTAACGGTCAATGCTATGACTAATTTTATCCATGAAATGTTATCGAAAACCTTGTCTTTCCTCTCTAACATTTCTATATAAAACATTCCGAAGACAAACTCCAAGCCACGAATGACAGGATTGTATAGGAGAGACAGTTCAAATCTATAATTGTAGTACAAAACAAAGTATACTGCCAAAGCTGCCACCATAGTAATTACCGGTTTTTTCTTCATTGCCCAGCGAATCACCGGATACGCCAGATAAATAAAGACAATACACCCCAAAAACCACTCCCCTGTCATATTAAGACATGGCACTTTGTATCCAAACAAGCCATCCATTGCAAACACAGAAAAAATCATATTTTTAAAGGGAATATCCGGATTGATGGAGCCTCGCACCCAAAAATAATATAAAAATGTTCCCACGTAAGCCACATAGAACATTGGGAAAATTGCCAGAAACCGTTTTTTATAATATTTTAAAACGGAAAATTCTTCTGTATCGTTATAATACAATGCAGCACCTGATAGAATAAAAAACAAGCTCACTCCTACCTGTGCCATATCATAATTATGGAAAAATATTGATTCCGGATAAATATGGCTATCATTTAACATT
>USPJ01000054.1 GCA_900556645.1 uncultured Lachnospiraceae bacterium | reverse complement strand
TGGATTCTACCGGGGCGGAAATGTGCAGGGAATGTTAAGTGACTGTGCTTTTCTGGTACCTTTCGGTATCGGAGTGGTGGTTGGAATCTTTGCCATTGCAAAAATCATCGAAAAAATATTTGAAAAATATCCGTTACAGGCATATTGGGCAATTATCGGACTGATTGTGGCATCGCCGGTAGCTATTGTCCTTGTAAATGATTTTTCCGGTATTAATCTGATATCCATTCTCACAGGAGCTGTGATGTTAGTCATCGGAATTGTTGTTTCAAAGAAGCTGGGCGGGGAATAGAGCAGCCATATCTGAAGGCAGTGGAGCATAAAACTCCATTGCCTTTTTTGTGATTGGATGAGTAAAAGCCAACCGATAGGCATGGAGAGCCTGCCGTTCCATCTGTCTGTTGTGGGGATGGTAGAGGTAGTCTCCAATCAAAGGATAGCCCAAGTGTTTCATATGCACCCGTATCTGGTGGGTGCGTCCCGTTTCCAGTTGTAGGGAAAGCAGGGTAAGCCCCTTTGATACTGCCAAAACCTTATAGTGGGTTACGGCACGGTCCCCGTGTTCATAATCGATACAGCGGGTAATGGCAGAGCCATCTTCCCTTCCAATCGGGGCATTTATGGTGCCTTCTCCCTCCAGAACACCGTCAACAATAGCCAGATAGGTTCGGGAAATTTCCCGTTCTGCCATGGCTTTGGAGAGAACGGAGGCACTGAGCATATGCTTTGCCAAGATGGTAAGCCCAGTGGTGTCCCGGTCTAAACGGTTCATACAGCGGAACACATAAGGTTCATTTTTTTGCTGAAAAAAGTAGGCAATTCCGTTGGCAAGGGTGTTTTCATAATGGTTCAAAGAAGGATGGACAGGCATATCAGCAGGCTTGTTTACCACTAAAATATCTTCATCCTCGTATACGATGTCGAAGGGCAGAGGTACCGGAAGAATCTTCGGGGAGGAAGAGTCTTCTTCCAAAGTAACCGTCAGCACATCTCCGACGTAGAGCATATCCCGGACATAGAGCCATTCCTCCCCCCGTAAAATGCTTCGGGGAGTCTTTTTCAGATGGACAATTACCCCATGGGAATAACCCTGTTCTTTCAGAAAATTCCCCACTGTTATATTTTTTTCTATATGATAAGTCAAAATTCGTGTCATATTTTTTCACCCAAGCCAATTATACAGAGAAAGCGGAAAAAAGAAAAGAGGAAAGGCACTAGGACCTGTCACATTTCATACAATGATAAAAACGGCTTTAAGGTGTAAATGTGAAAACTTTTTTATCTCCTCTTACGATTGAAGAAGAAAAAGAATGCATAGCGAAAATGAAGGAAGGAGACCTTAAAGCAAAGCATCAGTTGATTGAACACAACCTGAGACTAGTGGCACATGTGGCAAAGAAGTATCAAAGCCCGGAAGAAGATATGGAGGATTTGATTTCCATAGGAACCATAGGGCTGATTAAGGCGGTGGAGACATTTCAGTCAGACCGTCAGATTAAACTGGCAACCTATGCGGCAAGGTGTATTGACAATGAGCTGCTGATGTATTTTCGGGGAAAGAAAAAGACCTCCAGAGAGGTGTCGCTTTATGAACCAATCGGAACAGATAAAGAGGGAAATCAGATTAGTCTTTTGGACATTGCGGCGGCGGAGGAAATAGATGTGGTTCAAAAGATGGAAGAAAGTGAGAACGTCCGGCGTCTTTACCGGTTGATTCCCCGGGTTTTGAATCCTAGGGAGCAGACCGTAATTTCTATGCGGTATGGAATCTGGGGAAAGGATTCCATTACTCAGCGGGAAGTGGCAAAACAGTTGGGGATATCCCGCTCTTATGTCAGCAGAATCGAAAAAAAGGCATTGACAAAGCTGAGAAAAAGCTTTGAACAGGAAGAAAATGCCGGATAGTTCTTGAAAAAGATGAAATCTGTGATACAATGATTTCATCTTTTTTATTCTGTGACAAATCGTCATCATTTCCAACGGAAGTAAGGAGGAAAATTGTATAGTATTGTAACCACGGCAGCTCTGCATGGGATAGAAGCCATTCCCGTTACGGTGGAAGCAGATGTGGGGAACGGACTGCCGGCATTTGAGATGGTAGGCTTTCTGGCATCGGAGGTCAAGGAGGCAAAGGAGCGGGTGCGGACTGCCCTGAAAAACTGCGGCTATCAGCTTCCGGCAAAACGGATTACCATCAGCTTTTCCCCGGCATCCATCCGAAAGGCAGGGGCAGGATATGATTTGGCAATTGCTGTTGCCATCCTCACGGCTCTGGGAGAACTTTCACAAGAAAATGTAAGGGACAAGGTGTTCTTGGGAGAACTGAGTCTCAGTGGAAAGGTACTGCCTGTTCGTGGGATTTTACCTATGACGGCAAAAATGCTGGAGGAAGGATGGACAAGCTGTATTGTGCCTGTGAAAAACCAGAGGGAGGCAACCCTTTTGCCCCGGATGGAGGTACGGGGAGTGGGAGATTTAGAAGAGGTCATTGATTGGCTGAAGGGAAGAAAGACAGAGTCTATTAATATAGAAGAAAGACGCTCAAAAAAGAAAGAACTGCCGGATTTTTCGGAGGTGAACGGGCAAAAGGCAGTGAAGCGTGCCTGTGAGGTGGCGGTGGCAGGACGTCATAATTTTATGATGATTGGCCCACCGGGAGCAGGAAAAACCATGATTGCAAAACGAATCCCTTCGATTTTACCGCCTATGTCAGAGCAGGAACGGCTAGAGGTCTCAAAAATATACAGCGTCTGTGGTATGTTGGAAGATGGGGAGGGATTGATGGAACAGCGTCCTTTTCGGAACCCTCATCACACCATATCCAAAACAGGAATGGCAGGAGGCGGAGGAAGCCCCAGACCGGGAGAAATCAGCCTTGCCCACAACGGTGTGCTGTTTTTGGACGAGCTGACGGAATTTTCAAAGCCGTCCTTGGAAATCCTGCGGCAGCCATTAGAGGAACATCAGATACGTCTGGTACGGGCCAATGGAAATTACCGTTATCCGGCAGATTTTATGCTGGTAGCAGCGATGAATCCCTGTAATTGTGGGTACTATCCCGATATGCAGAAATGTCGTTGTTCCCTTAAAGAAATCAGAGGATATCAAAACAGAATCAGCCAGCCGCTGTTGGATCGCATTGACATCTGTGTGGAGGCAAAAGCCATTGCCTATGGGGAACTGGTGAAAACAGAGGAAAATGAAAGCTCCGCACAGATATGCAAACGAGTGATGCAAGCCCACGAAATACAGAGGAAAAGGTATGCAGCCTGTAATTTTCGCTATAACAGTCAAATTCCTTCCAAGGACATAAACCTGTACTGTAAGCTTGGAAAAAAACAGGAAAAGGAGATGCAGAAAATTTACGAAAATCTGGAATTAACAGTCCGTTCCTACCACAAAATTCTAAAGACCGCCAGAACCATTGCGGATTTGGAAGGCTGTGAAAATATAGAGATGAAGCATCTGTATGAGGCGGTATGTTACCGCAGTTTGGATAAAAAATTCTGGGAGAGAACATATGATATATAAAGAAAATGAGATACGGGGAATTTCCTGCGAAAGCACAGAATATCCACGGCGGTTAAGACAGATAAAAAATAATCCGAAGGTTCTGTATGTAAAAGGCAGACTGCCGGATGAGCGGAAAAAAAGCGTTGCCATCGTGGGAGCCAGAAAATGCAGTGAATACGGATATTATATGGCAAAGAAGCTGGGAAAGGCGTTGGGACGCAACGGAATCAATGTCATCAGCGGTATGGCAGAAGGAATTGATGCGGCAGGACATCTGGGAGCCATGGAAGGCGGAGGAGAAACCTTTGCGGTTTTGGGCTGTGGAGCAGATATCTGTTATCCCAAAGGAAACCGAAGGCTTTATGAGGAAATTTGTGAAAAAGGTGGAGTGCTGTCGGAATATCCCAAGGGAACAGAACCAAAAAATTATTATTTTCCCATGAGAAACCGAATTATCAGCGGGTTGGCAGATATTGTAGTGGTGATAGAGGCCAGAAAGAAAAGTGGTTCTCTGATTACTGCGGATTTGGCATTGGAACAGGGAAGAGAAGTTTATGTCCTTCCCGGCAGGGTAACGGACACCTTGAGCTACGGCTGTAACCGCCTGATAAGAGATGGTGCGGGAATCATTTTGTCGGTGGAAGATTTTTTGACAGAGTGTGGTGTTTTGGAAAAAAGAGGAGAAAATTTAGCGGAAAATATAAAAGTGTCTCTTGCAAAAGAAGAAACCTTGGTGTATAGTTGTTTAGGCTTAGAACCAAAAAGTATAGACGATATTTTAGAGGAAACGGGGCTGGAGCCGTCCTGTGCAGCCGGGGTTTTAATACAGTTGCAAATGAAGGGACTGCTTCGGGAATCCTTTAAAAATCATTATATAAAAACAGAGTAATGAAAAAGAGGGGCTTTCTGATGGCAAAATATTTAGTAATCGTAGAGTCACCGGCTAAGGTGAAGACAATCAAAAAATTTCTGGGAAAGAATTATGAGGTCGTGGCGTCCAACGGACATGTCCGCGATTTACCAAAGAGTCAGCTCGGCATAGATGTAGAGCATGATTACGAGCCAAAGTACATTACAATCCGCGGAAAAGGAGATATTCTGGCGAAGCTTCGAAAAGAAGTAAAGAAGGCAGAGAAAATCTATCTGGCAACGGACCCCGACCGCGAGGGAGAGGCAATTTCATGGCACCTCTCCCAAGCGTTAAAGATGGAGGGGAAAAAGGTATATCGTATCAGCTTCAATGAAATTACCAAAAGTGCAGTAAAAGCATCTTTAAAAGAGGCAAGAGAAATTGATATGGACTTAGTCAACGCACAGCAGGCCAGAAGAATGTTAGACCGTATGGTGGGTTACCGCATCAGTCCTCTGCTGTGGGCAAAGGTAAAAAGAGGCTTAAGTGCGGGAAGAGTACAGTCTGTGGCCCTCCGTATCATCTGCGACAGGGAAGAGGAAATCAATGCGTTTATCCCGGAAGAATACTGGACACTGGATGCGGAACTTTCCGTTGAGGGAGAGAAGAAGCCGCTGGTGGCAAAATTCTATGGAGATGAAAACGGTAAGATGACGGTAACCTCTCAGGAACAGATGGATGCCATCATCAAGGAATTAGAAGGACAGGACTATCAGGTGCTGGAGGTAAAAAAGGGAGAGCGTATTAAGAAAGCCCCGCTTCCGTTTACCACCAGTACGTTACAGCAGGAAGCTTCCAAGGTGCTGAATTTTTCCACCCAGAAGACCATGCGGCTGGCACAGCAGCTCTATGAAGGTGTGGACATCAAGGGCAGCGGTACCGTCGGTTTGATTACCTATCTGAGAACCGATTCTACCCGTATTTCAGAAGAAGCGGACAAAGCAGCCAGAAGCTATATCGGAGAAACCTTCGGGGAAGAGTATGTGGCAACTGCCGTGACGGCAAAGACGGGCGGCAATAAAATACAGGATGCCCACGAAGCCATCCGTCCGTCGGATATCGGAAGAACACCGGCGGCAGTGAAGGATTCTTTAAGCAGAGACCAGTTCCGTCTGTATCAGTTGATTTGGAAACGTTTTGCGGCAAGCCGCATGAGCAATGCCAGATATGATACCACCTCCGTTAAAATCGGAGCAGGGAAATACCGTTTTACCGTGTCTGCCTCAAAGGTGGCGTTTGACGGATTTATGTCGGTGTATACCAGTGGTGACGATGAGAAGGCTAATGGAAATGTATTGTTGAAATCTCTGGATAAGGATTCGGTACTGAGTCTGAAGTCCACCGAGCCAAAACAGCATTTTACGCAGCCACCGGCACATTATACGGAGGCATCTTTGGTTAAGACCTTGGAGGAACTGGGAATTGGAAGACCGAGTACCTATGCACCGACCATTACCACCATATTGGCAAGAAGATATATTGTAAAAGAGAATAAGAACTTGTATGTGACAGAATTGGGAGAAGTGGTAAACGTCATGATGAAGGATGCATTTCCGAGTATTGTGGATGAACGTTTTACTGCAAATATGGAATCTCTTTTGGACAGCATTGAAGAGGGTAAAATCAACTGGAAAACCGTAATTGAAAATTTCTACCCGGATTTGGACCGTGCCGTAGTGCAGGCGGAAAAAGAACTGGAAAAGGTTCAGATTGAGGACGAGGTAACGGATGTTGTCTGTGAGCTCTGCGGAAGAAATATGGTAGTCAAATACGGACCTCACGGCAAGTTTCTGGCATGTCCGGGATTCCCGGATTGCCGTAACACCAAGCCATATCTGGAAAAAACGGGAATTGCCTGTCCTCTCTGCGGAAAAGAGGTTGTGATTAAAAAGACCAAAAAAGGCAGAAAGTATTATGGTTGTGAGAATAATCCGGAATGTGAATTTATGTCATGGCAAAAGCCTTCCGAGATAAAATGTGAGAAATGCGGAAGCTTTATGGTGGAGAAAGGAAACAAAACCGTATGCTCCAATGAGAAATGCGGATTTGTAATTAACAACACAAAGAAATAGTGAATTTATAAAAAAAGGTTGAATTGTCAGACAAAAAATGATACGATATGAAATATAGAACCCGATAAAGAAAGCTGGGAGGGAATAGAATGAGCGTTCAGTTATTGGACAAAACCAGAAAAATAAATAAACTTTTACACAACAATAATTCCTCTAAAGTAGTCTTTAATGATATCTGTGATGTTTTAACAGAGATTTTAAAATCCAATGTACTGGTGATCAGCAGAAAGGGAAAAGTGCTTGGAACCAGTGAAATGAAAGGAATGGACGAGATCGACGAACTGATCGTGGATGAAGTGGGAGGATTTATTGATCCGGAATTAAACGAGCGTCTGCTTGGGATCTTGTCTACAAAAGAGAATGTAAATCTTGAGACACTTGGCTTTGTTTCCGATATCAAGAAATACACGGCGATCATTACACCGATTGATATTGCCGGAGAACGTCTCGGAACGCTGTTTATCTATCGGGATAACGGAGCGTACGATATAGATGATATTATTTTGAGTGAATATGGAACCAC
>USPJ01000053.1 GCA_900556645.1 uncultured Lachnospiraceae bacterium | reverse complement strand
TCGCCCATTGTTCAGTTGGTAAAATCCATGATTGAGCAGGCCACCAGACAGAGGGCATCGGATATACATATTGAGCCGTTGGAAAATACGGTGCGGATTCGTTATCGTATCGACGGTGTTTTATACGAAAAAGCGTCCTATGATAAGAATCTTTTAAGTGCCATTATTACCCGTGTAAAGATTATCGGCGGCATGGACATTTCTGAGAAGAGAAAACCACAGGACGGACGTATCACTCTTATGGTAGACCGAAAAGAATATGACATCCGTGTTTCTATTCTTCCTACGGTTTTCGGGGAAAAATGTGTAATGCGTCTGGCACAGAAGATGGCGTTGAACAGAGAAAAGAAGACGCTGGGTTTCACATCCAAACGGAATTATATTAGTTACGGGACCTACCGGAAGCGGTAAGTCTACCACTTTATATACAGCAGTCAGTGAATTGAATACAGAAGATGTGAATATTATTACTGTCGAAGACCCGGTGGAGGCAAATATTGATGGCGTCAATCAGGTACAGGTAAATCCAAAGGCGGATTTGACCTTTGCCAGTGCCCTGCGTTCCATTTTGCGACAGGACCCGGATATTATCATGATTGGTGAGATTCGTGATCAGGAGACAGCGGAAATTGCAGTACAGGCCTCTATTACCGGACATTTGGTATTGAGTACCCTACATACCAATGATGCACCGGGAACCATGACCAGATTGATTGATATGGGTGTGGAGAGTTATCTGTTGGCAGATGCAATTCGAGGGGTAATTGCCCAGCGGCTGGTGCGAAATCTTTGTCCTCATTGTAAGACCAAACGTCTTGCCAGTGAAGAGGAGAAGAGGATGATGGATTTAGATACCATTGATGAGGTGACTCTTTATGAACCAAAGGGATGTGTCCTTTGCAATGAGACCGGATACCATGGTAGAACCGGTATCTATGAGATGATGCCTGTAAAGTCGGAACTTCGGGTAGCCATTTCCAGACGGGCATCCACCGATGAGATGAGAAAGCTGGCAGCTAGTCAGGGTATGTCATCCCTGAAAAAGGAAGCAGTGAGGTTGGTTTTAGACGGAACTACTTCCTTTACGGAAATGATTCGAGTAGTTTTAGAGGATTGATGAAAGAGGGAAATATGAGCAGAATAGAAGAAATTTTAAGAGCGGCAAAAGAACAGAAAGCATCGGATATTCATCTTTGTCATGACTGTCCCGTGATGATACGTGTGGACGGAGATATGATTCCTCTGTCAGAAGAGAAAATCATGTCGGAAGAGATAGAGCAGATGACCAGATCCATGTTGGCAGATGACCAGATGAAGGAACTGGAGGAGAAAGGCGAGTTGGATTTTGCTTATTCTTTAGAAGGATTCAACCGTGTCCGTGTCAATGTGTTCCGCCAAAAAGGAACCTATGCCATGGCATTGCGTATTTTAGCCTTCGAGGTTCCACATCCGAAGGATTTAGGAATTCCCGAGGCTATCGTGGACCTGACAAAGAAAAAAAGAGGTATGGTGTTGGTAACGGGAGCTACCGGAAGTGGTAAATCCACCACGTTGGCATCCTTAATCGGAGTGATTGCCAAAACCTACAAAAAGACAATTATTACGTTGGAAGATCCAATCGAGTATTTGCATGAACACAGTAAGTCTATGGTGCTACAAAGAGAGATTGGTTCCGATTCCCAGTCCTATGCCAATGCAGTAAAAGCGGCATTGCGGCAGGACCCGGATGTAATTCTGGTGGGAGAGATGAGAGATTTGGAGACGATTTCCATTGCCATTACAGCGGCAGAAACCGGACATTTGGTATTTTCTACTTTGCATACCAATAGTGCATCGGCAGCCATAGACCGTATGATTGATGTATTCCCACCGTTCCAGCAGCAGCAGATTCGTGTGCAGTTAGCAGGTGTTTTAGAGGGCGTCATTGCACAGCAGCTACTGCCAAAGGAAGGCGGCGGAAGAGCGGCGGCGTTTGAAGTAATGCTTGCCACACCGGCAATTCGTAATCTGATTCGGGAGGAGAAGAGTTTCCAGATTCCTTCCGTAATTCAGACTAACAAAAAAATTGGAATGCAGTTGATGGATGATGCCATCTATGATTTGTATATGAAGAGCTATATCAGTGCCGATACAGCCATGATGTTTGCACATGATGTGGCAGGAATGAAACAGAAAATCAATCTTTTTTAGATAAAAGGAGTACAGCATGAAAAGCTATTCCTACGTAGCTATAGAATCAGACGGAAAAGAGAAAAAAGGCAGTGTAGAAGCAGACAACGTGGAAAAGGCAGAGGCAAAGGTGCGAAGCATGGGACTGATTCCTTTGGAAATGAAGGAGCAGACCCGTTTGAGAGAAGACATCAGAAGCTCTAAGAAAAAGAAGGTTTCGCCCCGTGATTTAAGTGTGTTCTGCCGCCAGTTTGTCAGTATGCTGCGAGCCGGGGTTACTATTGTGGACGCTTTGGATATGTTAATCCAGCAGACGGAAAACAAGGTGTTGGCACAGGCAATCAGTGAAACTAAGCGTGAAATCGGAAAAGGAAGTACCCTTTCGGAGGCCATGAGGACACAGATAGATGTGTTCACCCCTATGCTGGTAAATATGATAGAGGCCGGGGAAAGCAGCGGAAGTATCGATGCTTCCATGGACCGTATGGCAGTACAGTTTGAGAAGACTTCAAGACTGAACGGTTTGATTATAAAATCCATGATATATCCCATTGTGTTAATGTGTGTGGCAGTAGTAATTCTGATTGTCACCGTAACCTATGTTATTCCGAGATATATGAAAATGTTTGAGGGATATGATTTTAAGATGCCGGCATTAACGGTAGGTCTTATGAAAATGAGTGACTTCGTCATTGACCATGCAGTAATCATCATTGCCATCATTGTGGCAATCGTGTTTGGAATCCATAAATGGAAACAGACGGATGCAGGAAAGGAATTTTTCGGGAAATTGGCAATTAAGCTGCCGGTTTTTAAAAAGCTGAATATAAAAACCTATGCATCTATGTTTTCCCGTACCTTAAGTACATTGCTTTTGGCAGGAATCCCAATGATGGATGCTCTGGACAATGTGGCAAAGACCATGAAGAATGTGCTTTACCGGGAGGAGCTGCTTCGGGCAAAGGATGAGGTTTCCAAAGGAATCCCATTGTCAGAGCCGTTGAAAAGAGGGGGCATGTTTCCTCCTATGGTAGTACATATGCTTTCTATCGGAGAGGAAACCGGAGAAATAGAGGCGATGCTGGATAAACTGGCAGATTATTATGACGAAGAAGTGGAAATGTCCACTCAGACCATTCTGGCATTCATGGAGCCTGTGATTATTATTTTCATGGCGGTTATCGTTGTAATTCTGATAGCTGCGATTATGGGACCGATGCTGACACTCTACAATGATGTGGGCAGTTTGTAAAATGCGATTCCTGTATCGATGCTGTAGTCCATGGGACACGAAATAAGAGGGATACAACAACGTATCTTCATCCGCAGGATAGGGCTGTGGATTTAAGATAAATATAATATGAAGAAGGAGAAAGACATTATGAAAAGAGAGACAAAAAGAAGAAACAACAAAGGATTCTCATTAGTAGAATTAATCATCGTTATTGCCATCATGGCAATCTTAGCAGGTATTCTGGCACCACAGTTTATCAAGTACATTAAAAAATCCAGAGTATCCACTGATATTCAGAATGCACAGCAGATTGCAACCGCTATTAGTGCAGAGTATGCAGATGCAGGAGAGGAAACAACAGTAGGTTTTGTAGTGATTAATGATACAACAGGAGCTGCCGGATGGAAGACAGGAACTGCAAATGCAGAGGCAGGTAATAGAGCATTAAAGGATGTACTTGGCGGGGTTCCAAAAGTAAAGGCAGAGAGCGGTAAATGTTTTGCATATTCTGTAGAAACAGGCGGAACTGTCAAAGTATCTGTTGTTGCTAGTGATGCAACAGAACACAGTACTGATGTATTGTACCCGACTCAGCCAACAACAGGTACTTGGAAACAGTAATCCCTACATAACAAGTATTTAAGCATTTAATCATTACCATTTGAAAGGACAGAACATGGATCCGATACTGATATTCGCAGAATGCATCATATTTCTTTTTGGCATTGTCATAGGAAGTTTTCTGAATGTGTGTATCTACCGCATTCCCAAGGGAGAGGACATCGTAAAGGTGAATTCCCATTGCATGAGCTGCGGATATCAGTTGAAATGGTATGACTTAGTCCCTATCCTAAGTTATATCTGTCTGGGAGGAAAATGCAGGAAATGCAAGACCAAGCTTTCCTGTCAGTATCCGCTCATTGAGGCAGCCAATGGTCTGTTATATGTGCTGATTTTTGCGGTCAACGGTCTGAATATAGAGAGCGGTCTGTATTCGTTGATGGCATCCGCATTGTTGGTATTGAGTGTAATTGATTTTCGCACATACGAGATTCCTTTTGGAATCAATGTGTTTATTTTTATTATAGCCATCATACATTTGGTACTGGATGTTACAAATTGGAGTACCTACGTAATTGGCTTTTTTTCCGTCAGTACGTTTCTATACCTGATGTTTGTATTTTCACATGGAAAGGCAATCGGCGGAGGAGACATAAAATTAATGGCAGCGACAGGGATGATGTTAGGATGGAAAAAAATAATATTGGCATTTGTGTTAGGCTGTATTCTGTAATACATTTACTGCGAATGAAAATTTCTAAGGCAGAACATGTATTGGCAATGGGACCCTATCTTGCATTAGGCATAATGATTGCAACACTGTGGGGAGACAGCCTGATACAGATGTATCTGAATCTCTGGTAGAAAGCGTTTGCTTTCGTATCCGAATCCGTGGGGTTTTGATACCAAAACAAATGAGAACAGCAGAAATAATAAGAGGTTAGACATATGGCAAATAGAGTAATCAGTATTGAAATCGGTCGTGAAGTGACCCATGTGGTGGAGACCGACTTCAAGGTAAAAAATCCAAAAGTATACGGCAGTTTTTCTTTTGCAACCCCTTCCAATGAAGGAGCAGAAGAGGGAAAAGTAGACGGAGAGGAATTTAAAAAGCGATTAGAAGAGGGATTAAAGGAAGGGAAAATCAAGACCCGGAAGGCGGTATTTTCCATTGCTTCCAGCAGAATTGCAAGCCGGGATGTGGTAATTCCTCATGTAAAAGAAAACCGTATTTCCGCCTTGCTGCACAGCAATTCCAAGGAATATTTTCCAGTGGATTTGGAGCAGTACCAGTTGTGCTATCGGATTTTAGAGCAACTGGAAGAGGGAAAAGAAAAGAAGTATAAGCTGATGGTGCTGGCAGTACCCAACAATTTGATTCAGTTTTATCAGAATCTGGCATCCCAGTGTAATTTGCAACTGACTGCTCTGGATTATGTGGGAAATGCCACCACCCAGATGATGAAAAAACTGGTGGATAAAAGCCTTTATGCAGCGGTAAAGATTGATGAAGATGCCACTATGGTATCTGTTGTGAAAGATGGAAATATTATTTTACAGAGAAACTTTTCCTATGGAATTGAGGATGCGGTAAATGTCGTACAAAAATCCGGTATCTATGGAGAAAATTTAAGCTTTATGGAAGCTCTTGCAGTTATGAGAGAAAACAACTGTGTTTTTGCCGGGAAGGATTCTTCCCAAATGCAGGAGTTACAGGAAGATATTCAGGAAGCCTTTCGTGCCATAGAGGGAAATGTTTCCAGAACCATGAATTTTTATACCTCCAATAACGGCGGAGAAGAGATTGAAGAGATTATGCTCTATGGTCTGGGTGCAGATATTATGGGTCTGACAGAGCTTTTGAGCGAAAATCTCAGTGCAAAGATAGTCAGCGGAGAACTTACGGAAAATATTCCGAGGGAAAAGTCCGACACTAACAAAGATTATCATCCATTGGCGTATCTGTCTTGTCTTGGGGCAATGATAAGTCCTATGGAGTTTAAATTTTCCGATGGAGAGGAAAGAGGACATAAGGCAAAAAGTGAAGAAAAAAAATCAGCAGATTTTTATGCAAAAAAGGTTCTGGGAGGCTGTATTATAGCAGCAGTGGTACTGGTGCTGGCAGTGGTACCTAAGTTTGTTTATTTAAAAGTAAAAAATGCACAGCTTCAAAAAGAAAGAAATCAGCAGAACTATCTGATGGAATTATACGAAGAACATCAGGCTACGGAAGAGGATTTGAAGAAGGCAAAGCAGCTTTATGAGGGAACCGTAACCACCACCAATGGTATGGGAGATTTTTGGGCGGAGATGGAAGAGAATATGCCTAGCAGCATTCGGATTAACTCTTTTACTTCGGATTCCGAGAAAGCAACCATAGAGATTGTAGTTGCCTCTAAGAAAGAGGCAGCCAAGGTACTGGAAGCATTTTCAGAATTTAAAACACTGGAGTCTTTTAAGATTTCTGAGATTGTGGATGTCAGTGATGAGGTGGGAAATTCAGGTGTAACCTTTACCCTGGAGTGTTACTATGTGAATGGAACCGGGGAAGACGGAAAGGATACGGAAACCACAGTAGATGAGGATGTGGATACCCTTACCAGCGGGGAAGCAGAGCAGGAGGCAGGAGAATGAAACGAGAAGTATCAGAGAGAGAAAAAACGATGCTATGTTACCTGATAGGAATTCTGGTAGTTGTGTGTGCATTCATGTTTGTATTCCGTCCCCTTCGAACCAAGAATGTGGAGTTGGGAAAGCGACAGGATGTGTTGGAGAGCGAATTGGAAACTCTGCGGAAAATCAAAGAGAATGAAAGCCAGTATAAGGCAGATATCAAACAGAATCAAAAAGAATGCGACAAATATTATGACCAGTTCCCAGCAATGGTAACGGCTCAGGATCAGATTTTATATGCATCGGATTTGGAGAATCGTTTTGGAAGTATGCAGATTAGTTTAATAACTTTAGATGAAGCAGAGTATGTGACCGGGGTGGATGAGGATGCTATTTGTTTGTATCGTTCTCCGGTAAGCATGGAGTACAAAATAGGATATGAGGATGTAAAAAAATTT
>USPJ01000052.1 GCA_900556645.1 uncultured Lachnospiraceae bacterium | reverse complement strand
GCAATCTGGTATCAAAGGGGTCAAAATACCTTTTGACCCCAACATCATTATATTTTATCCCGCAGCTTTTTTGCTGTGGCAGGCTCGGTCTTTTCACCGCCCGGACCATCTTTTGCAAACCATTGAAGATTATATTCCAAGTAGAGATTTCTTTCTTCCAAATCAATACATTCCTTCTATAAACGATACAATCATCCGTTTCATTTCCTCAAATATAAAATTTGAGATATTCGGTAGCATTCGAATGGTAAGAAACAAGATTAAAAATCCTACCAACAGCTTCAACTGCATACCGATGGCAAACATATTCATCTGGGGAGCCACTTTTGCCATGATTCCCAGAATCGCATTCAAAATCATGCTTACCACAAATATAGGCAAAATAATCCGAAAAGCTATGACAAACAAATCCGTCACAAAAGCTAAAAAGGACGTAAATAAATGCTCCCAGTCAAAGTTCTGCCCTGCTATGGGAATCAGTTGATAGGAATCCACCACTGCACGCAGGATATAGTGATGCATATCCGTCACAATCAGAAGCATCAAAATAAAGTAATTGTACAGATTACCGGTAATATTTACCTGTGAATTAGTCATAGGATCGAAGGTTGTTGCCATAGATAACCCTATTTCCATATCGATCATATTTCCCGCTAATAAAATAATGGAATTACAAATGCTTGCCGCAAAACCTATCAGCAGTCCTGTAATTCCCTCCTTAACGATGATAGCGGCAAATCCAAACACGCCCTGATAGTCAAGGCCCGTTTTCGGCAAAATCTGGAATAAAAGCAATGAGACAAATACCGAAAACCCTATCTTGACCCGGAACGGTGTATTGGTCATCCCAAAAAATGGAGCCACAAAGACAAAGGTTGCCACTCTGACCAATATCATCAAAAAATATTCAAATGTAATCAGTGAAAAACTCAAATTTACCATAATTATCTAACTCAGATATACCCCAAAATTAGACCATAAATTTGTGACGTACTCTGTCAACTGGGTAAGCATCCATGACCCGAAAATCATCAGTCCGATAAATACTGCCAAAATTTTCGGCACAAAAGTCAATGTCTGCTCCTGTATGGAGGTTACTGTCTGGAATATACTGACCACCAATCCCACAATCAAAGATACCAACAGCAATGGTGCTGCCACAATAATAATGGTATAAATGGTCTGGCTGGCAATATCCAGAACCTCTCCCTGTGTAATCACATCTGTCACCCTCTCTCATTCCATGTCAATAGAATGTTTTTACTAAGTTTCCGATAACCAAATCCCATCCGTCTGCAAGAATAAACAATAATATCTTAAACGGAAGCGAAATCGTTGTTGGCGGAAGCATCATCATACCCATAGACATCAGAATTGATGACACCACCATATCAATGACAATAAACGGAATATAAATCAAAAATCCGATAATGAAAGCCGTCCTTAACTCACTGATGATAAAGGCTGGAATCAATACATTATTCGGAATATCCTCCTCTTCCTCGTAAGTCACATCTGCAATCTCACAGAAAAGGTTGATGTCCTTTACCTGTGTCTGTCCATACATGAACTCACGAATGGGCTGCATTCCAATTTCCAGTGCCTGTTCCTGCGTAATTTCCCCTGCATCTAAAGGTTTGATTGCCTCCTCGTTAATCTGTGAAAATACCGGAGACATAATGAAAAGTGTCAGGAACAATGCCAGACCTATCAACACCTGATTGGGAGGCGAAGTCTGTGTACCGATGGCACTTCGCAAAAAATGCAGTACAATAATAATTCTGGTAAATGACGTAAGCATGATAAGAATGGACGGTGCCAAAGTTATCACTGTCAAAACCAGCAAAATACGGATTGGAGCCGAAAGGCTTCCCTCTCCATTGTTATAAACAATGGAAAAACCATTGTTTACATCCTCTGATGCCGTTGCCAAAACCTGTGTTTCTTCTGATTGTGGTGCCGCATATACTTTCTGTGAAAAAAAACACGCAGAAATAGCCAAAGCAATCACAACTGCCGCAAACACCATGGAAACGACACAATATGTCTTCTTGAACTTTTTCATGTTATCTGCCTACTTCTTTGGCAGGTGCTGTTTGATTTTGTTCAGAATATCCTGAAAACTCTCGCCTGCCTCTGCCTGTTTCATTACCTCATAAGTATCCAAGTCCTTCAACTGCTCCGACGTCAGAGTGGTGAGCATAGTAATCTCATCCTTTCCGATTCCGATAACCAGATAGACCTCTCCCGCCTCCACAATCTGTATGTATTTGTTCTGAGTCAGTTTCAGCGTTTCAATCACCCTGAGGTTCTTATTGTATGATTTTCCTCTCTGATAGCCTGCAATCCACTTAGTAGTAAAATAAGTCAATGCCAGTACAAAAACGAAAATCAGCAACACTCCCAATAGCTGCATAAAACTGCTAAAGCCGGAAGTCCTTGTCTGCAATAGTATCATATTAACCAACTACTTTTTTTACAGCTTCAATAACACGTTCTGCCTGGAACGGTTTTACAATAAAGTCCTTGGCTCCTGACTGAATGGCTTCGATAACCATTGCCTGCTGTCCCATTGCTGAACACATGATAACAGCTGCGTTTGCGTCGGCTTCTTTAATCTTTTTCAGTGCCTGAATTCCATCCATCTCCGGCATGGTAATATCCATAAGGACTAAATCCGGTTTGGTTTCGTTGTATTTCTCAACCGCTTTCAAACCATTTTCAGCCTCTCCTGCAATATTGTAGCCGTTTTTTGTAAGAATGTCCTTAATCATCATTCTCATAAATGCTGCATCATCACAAATTAAAATATTCTTTGCCATATTGTTATCTCCTTGTTTCTATTTCTTTGTTAATATTACTTTACTATCTCAGTGATTCGAATACCAAAGCTTTCCTCGATAACCACTACTTCACCTTTTGCCACATACTTTCCGTTTACCAGAACGTCGATTGGCTCACCTGCTATCTTGTTCAGCTCGATAATCGTTCCCGGTGCAAAATCCAGAATATCCTGAATAGACTTGCTGGTACGTCCCAATTCTACGGTTACCTCCAGTGGAACATCCATAATCAAATCAATATTTTCCTTTTGGAATGCTCCTCCCAAGTCTCCCATAAACGGTTGGAACTGTGCCGGCTGTACATTGACCTGCTGTTGTGGTGCATACATCTGAGACATATCCGGCATCATCGGTTGTCCCATCATCGGTTGTCCCATCATCGGCTGCCCCTGCATCTGCTGTGGCATTGGCTGCGGTGCCGGCTGTGGACTAGGCTGTGCTGCCTGTTGTGGTGCCTGAGGCTCTGCCGGAGCTTCCGGTGCCATGGATGCAGAATCCACTTCCATATTCTGAGTTACGCTTGCACACATTTCTCTTGCAAATGAGATTGGATACAACTGCATAATCTCGCTGTTTACCAAATCTCCGATTTCCATCTTAAAGGAAATCTTCACAAAGTTTCCCAAGAGAAATTCATCTATGGAACCCTCGTCTACACTCATCTGCAAATCTATCAAATCCGCCTGTGGCGGGCTGATATCAATGGTCTTGTTCAACATGGATGACATGGAGGTTGCGGAGGAACCCATCATCTGGTTCATAGCTTCACATATGGCACTCAAATGTAACTCTCCAAGCTCACCGTCTGTATTGGTTCCATCTCCACCCATCATCAGGTCTGTAATAATTTTAACATCATTTTCTCTTAAAACCAAGAGGTTACTTCCATCCAAGCCTACGGTATAAGCAATCCGAATGAAAACACATGGCTTTTCATGATCTCTTACTACATCTTCCCATGTAGCTTCGGTTACCACCGGTGTAGAAATCTCTACCCTCCGGTTTACCAGCGAGAATAATGTAGTTGCCGCAGTTCCCATGCTGATATTTGCAATTTCCCCAATGGCATCAATTTCATTCTCTGTCAACGAAGATTCTGCCGCCGGCTCGGAAGATGGTGCCGCATCATTCAGCAACGCATTGATTTCTTCCTGCGATAGTATTCCATCCATTATCTCACTGCTCCTCTCTTATAATTGATGTAACTCTCACTGCGTATTTGTCACCGGACGCTCCCGGCAACGCAGTAAACTTCTTAATATTTCCCACAAAAACATCCAACTCATCATCCACTTTGGTATCCAACCGGATAATATCCCCCGGTTGCAATGTAGAAAAATCGCTGACCGATATGGAACTGGTTCCCAACACGGCTTTGATTGGAATGGATGCTTTTGATATCAGGCTCTCGATGGCATCCATATATTGCTGCTCATCCCGATCCTGCATGGTTGAATACCAGTACTTGGTATTCAATTTATCCATAACATCTTCTAAGGTAAGATACGGTAGACAGATATTCATCAACCCTTCCACATCTCCTACCTTGATATTGATAGTGACAATGGCTATCATCTCACTTGGGGATATAATCTGAGCAAACTGTGAATTTGTTTCAATTCGCTCCAGCCGCGGATGAATGTCCACAACATTTTCCCAAGGTTCTCTCAACAGATTAACACAAACGGTCAGGATTCTCTCGATAATCAACAGCTCTATCTCTGAAAATTCTCTGGTTTTATCCAGCGGTTCTCCCACTCCTCCCAACATTCTGTCTACCATGGCATAGCCCAGATTCGACGCTATCTCCAGAATGATATTTCCCTTTAAGGGAGCGAAATTGATAATTCCCAAAAGCACCGGATTGGACAGTGCATTGGAGAACTCAGAATAAGAAACTGCCTCCGAGTTCATGACCTCCACCTGAATGGTCTTCCGCAAATACACCGGAAGGTTGGTGGAAAGCAATCTGCCATAATGCTCAAATATAATTTCAAGAGTACGCAGATGTTCTTTGGAGAATTTTGCCGGTCTTGCAAAGTCATAATTTTTAACCTGCTTCTCATCACTGTCTTTAATTTCTTCTGCATCCAATTCACCACTGCTTAACGCCTGCAGCAAATTGTCTATCTCATTTTGCGATAAGACCTCGCCCATGCAATCCTCACCACCTGTCTACTCTTACTTTCCTAACCTCTGTCTTACTTACTGGCATGTCACACTGGAGAATCCCACGCTTACAATAAAATCCGAATCAAACAATCCCTGCAGATTGCTGAGAATCTCATCCTGAACCTCCTGCTGATTATCCCGGAATTCTTCATATGTATAACTAGATACTACGTTGTTAACCTCATTTTTGATGATACTTTCTTTTTCACTGATTTTCTCACCATATTCCTTGTAGCCGTCACTTTTGGTATCCATGGAAATGGACGCCTTTAAAACCACATAATGGGCTTTGTCATCCGCACCCTGCTTGAAATTGATGGTCATGTCATCTTCCAAATCATAAGTGGCAATCTGACTCATCGGTACGCTGGAAGATTTGTTTTTCTTTCCGCCCTCCAATTCCAGACTGATAGCGGAACTGATGGTATCCACCAGCTGATTTGTTTTCTTTACCGACGGGATAATGGAAAATGCAAGTACCGCTGTTAATATGATATTCACAAACACTAAAGCTAGTATCAAAACTGACATTAAATTTTTCTTCATGTTCTACCTCTCTATTCGCCTTCCATAGAATTATAAGAATTGTAAATCTTAATCTCTACTCTTCGGTTTCTCGCCCGTCCCTCCGGCGTAGAATTATCTGCCACAGGAACATAATCACCTCGTCCCGAGGATTTAATCAATCCTGGATTCAGCGACGTAATCTCCCGAATATAATCTGCTACTGTAAGTGCACGGTACATGGACAGCACATTGTTATTCTCATATTTGCCGCCGCTTATCGGCACATTATCTGTGTGTCCCTCTATTTCAATAATATTCTGATTATAATTATTCAGAATTGCTCCTATCTTATCAACCAACGGGTAGGCATCTTCCCGAATATCAGAAGAACCGGAATCAAACAATAATGCTCCATTCAAGGTCAGCAACACATACTGGGCATTAAAATCTACCTCCACCTGATCCTGAATACCTCCGGCTTCTGCCATTTTCTCAATTTCCTCTGCCATTTCCTCTGATTCTGCCAGAGCCTGTTCCTGATAGGCTTCCTCCACGCTCTGCTGAGACTGGTTGTTTTGCGTATCATTTTCATTTTCTGTTTCAGAATCGGAATTCGTATCCTCTTTGTAATAATTATCCAAAAGTTCCAGTTGGCTTACACCTGCGGATACCATCTGTCCTTCACCCACGGAAGAACCACCTGAGGGAAGGATACTGAAACTGCTCTGCATAGATGCTACAATCATTTCAAACTTCTGTGCATCCACTGTTGACATTGAGAACAGCAACACGAAAAAGCACAGTAACAAATTCATCAAGTCACTAAACGTCGTCATCCATGCCGGTGAACCCTTTGGTGCCTCTTCCCGTTTCTTTTTTGTCACTATTCGTCACCTCCGGCTCCGCCTTCAGAGGAAAATCCTTCTCTTACCACCGGAGATAAGAATGATTTCAGTTTTTCTTCTATAACACGTGGATTTTCTCCTGCCTGAATAGACAAAAGGCCTTCTACTGTTACTTCCTTCATCATAATTTCATTTGCATTCAAGGTCTTTAGCTTTTCTGCTGTAGGACTGCAAATCCAGTTCGCAATCAATGAACCATACAAAGTTGTAATCAACGCTGTTGCCATGGATGGTCCAATCGCAGACGGGTCATCCATCTTATTTAACATATTAATAAGACCGATCAGCGTTCCAATCATTCCCCAGGCAGGACCAAGTTCTCCCCATTTTTCCCAGAATCCGATTACCTTCTTATGTCGGTCTTCCACACATACTAAATCTGTTTCTAATATTCCTCTTACCAATTCAGGATCCGTACCGTCTACTACCAGCATAATTCCTTTTTTCAGGAACGTATCCTCTATTCCTGTTGCCGCCTCTTCCAACGCCAATAAGCCTTCTTTTCTAGCTATATTCGATAAATTGATAATATTTCGTATTACTTCACCGGCATCTGCTGTCTCCGTCTTAAAAATCAGCTTCATACCCTTCAGACCATTGATAAAATCCGGCACCTTATTCGACATCAACACACCGCAAAGAGAACCTCCAATTGTAATGACAACGGAAGGTATATCGATAAAATCTCCAAACGCGGAAACTCCACCACTTGTT
Source organism: uncultured Lachnospiraceae bacterium (assembly GCA_900556645.1). The sequence continues at coordinate 42 of USPJ01000052.1, read as the reverse complement.
ATAATACCAACAACAACCATGACCAATCCAAGAACGAGACCT
>USPJ01000051.1 GCA_900556645.1 uncultured Lachnospiraceae bacterium | reverse complement strand
AGTTAGCTCAGTTGGTAGAGCAGAGGACTGAAAATCCTCGTGTCTCTGGTTCGATTCCGGAACTGGGCATTTGGTAAAATATAATACATGGGGTATTAGCTCAGTTGGCAGAGCACTTGACTTTTAATCAAGTTGTCCGGGGTTCGAATCCCCGATGCCTCAGTAGAAGAGTGGAAGTATCTAAATTTAGATGCTTCTATTTTTTATGATAAAAAATATTGATGAACGACTTCATTTACATGTAAAAAAATAATTGATACAATATGAATTACAATGACAAATTGTAATTGAAGGTGAGAGAGGCAATGAATCGTATAGACTGTCCATGTAAAAGAACCGAATGTGGAAGATGTTGTACTAGAAAAGAAAGAAGAAAAAAGAGCAGATAGGAAAAGAAAAAGAGAACGGTAATTTTGAAGCAGGAAAAGTATGAATTTTATAAATTTGACAACAGAAAATCTGGAACAGGAGCATTTGTGTTGTATTATCCGTAGCAGAAAACCACATCCGGGGGTTGAAGCAAAGCGTCAATGGCTTTCAGAACGGTTAAAGGAAGGACATGTATTTAGAAAATTAAATGCAAAAGGCTGTTGTTTCATCGAATATGCACCGCTGGAAACGGCGTGGGTACCAATAAATGGAGATAATTTTTATTATATCTATTGTCTGTGGGTTCAGGGGGAGTTCAAAGGCAAAGGCTATGGAAAGGAACTGATGGAGTACTGCATTGCGGACGCAAAAGAAAAAGGCAAGTCTGGGATATGTATGCTTGGAGCAAAAAAGCAAAAGAATTGGCTTTCCAATCAGGCGTTTGCTAAAAAGTATGGCTTCGAGGTGGTTGACATAACAGATACCGGGTATGAGTTGCTTGCCCTTTCTTTTGATGGAACAACTCCCCAATTTACAGAAAATGCGAAAAGAGAGAAAATTGAAAATCAGGAATTGACAATATATTACGACATGCAATGTTCGTATATCTATCAGAAAATCGAAGAAATAGAACAATATTGCGAAACCAATGAGGTTCCAGTCAGGTTTATTCAGATAGATACGTTACAAAAGGCAAAGGAAGTGCCGTGTGTATTTAACAATTGGGGAGCATTTTATAAAGGAAAATTTGAAACCGTAAATCTGCTGGATGTTACTGCTGTACAGAAACTACTAAAAAAATAGCTTGAAAAATGTAATCGTTGACATTACAACAAAACTAAAGTAGAATGTAGCGGAAAGGTGGTATGTTATATGCAAATTTCAAGTCGTTTTACACTGGCAATCCATATTTTTGCCTGTATAGATACTTTTGGAAATGAATGCAAAGTAACAAGTGACTTTCTTGCGAGAAGTACCAATGTAAATCCTGTTATTATACGAAAAATTTTAGGTCAGCTAAAAGGGGCAGGATTGGTTGATGTGGCACGGGGAACAGGTGGTACGACTGTTGCAAAGCCCTTAAATCAAATTACTTTTTTAGATGTGTATCGTGCTGTGGAATGTGTTGAAAAGGGAGATTTATTTCATTTCCATGAGAATCCAAACCCCAATTGTCCGGTGGGAAGAAATATTCATCACATTTTAGATGATAAATTACTTCAGGTGCAGACTGCTATGGAAAAAGAGCTTGCTTCCATTACACTGGAAGATTTGAAGCGGGATACAGAAAAATATATACAACAGGAATGATAAAACATTTCTGAAAATAAAAAACGGAGAAGATGCAAGGCTTTGTGGAAGTGATTTTCAAAAGCCTTGATTTTTTGTATATTTTTGATGTAACTATTGACATTACAACAAAAAGAAGGTATTATAACTTCACAAGTTGTAATAACAATCATTACAACAAAGAAAATAATCTATATTATAGGAGGTAATCATTATGAAGATTGCAGTAGTTTGTGCAAATGGTAAAGCGGGAAAACTTATTACAAAAGAGGCAGTAGACAGGGGATTGGATGTGACGGCTATTGTCAGAGGAGAGAATAAATCTGTGGCTCCTCATTCTGTAAGCAAGGATATTTTTGAAATTACCAGAGAGGATTTAAAAGATTTTGATGTAGTAGTGGATGCATTTGGAGCATGGACAGAGGATACGATACCAGAGATTCCAAAGGCGGTGGAAAAGCTTTGTGAGCTTTTGTCGGGAAGTAATACCCGATTGTTAATTGTTGGTGGTGCAGGAAGTCTGTATGTAAATCCTGAACATACTCTGACAGTTGCGGACGGAGCAGATTTTCCTGAGGCTTTCAAACCGCTTGCAGCAGCTCACGGTATGGCACTTAAAAATTTGCGAGAAAGAAATGATGTAAAATGGACATATATAAGTCCTGCAGCAGATTTTCAGGCAGAGGGTGAACGTACCGGAAAGTATATTCTTGCAGGTGAGGAGCTTATACTGAATGATAAAGGGGAAAGTATCATCAGTTATGCCGATTATGCAATTGCGATGGTTGATGAGATTACAAATGGTAATCATATTCAGGAGAGAATTTCTGTAGTAAGAAAATAAAAAGTTTGATAGTAATTAGGAGAGGGAATGTTTCGATAATTGAAACATTCCCTTTTTCCATATAGTTCCGCACATATTAATTTTAAAAGCAACAAATTTTAACAAAACGGCTATTTTTTGTTAAATATAATTGGTAGAATAGGGGAAAATCCAATGATAGAATAGACTTAGGAGGTAAGAAAAGTATGATTAGTGAGAATATTGTGAAATTACGAAAAAAGCATAAGTTTTCGCAGGAAGAAGTGGCAGAAAAAATCGGTGTTACCAGACAAACCATTGCAAAATGGGAAAATGGCGAGAGTGTTCCTGATGTAATTCACAGTAATGCTCTGGCAGAATTGTTTGATGTAACCTTAGACAGTCTTGTAAATTTTCAGGGGAGTGAAGAAGGGATGAAAGAGGTGCCTCCAAAGGGAAAGCATATATTCGGATCGGTGACCGTAGGGGAAAAGGGACAGATTGTGATTCCGGTGAAAGCAAGGAGAATTTTCAATATTAATCCGGGGGATGACCTGATTGTGCTTGGCGATGAAGAACGGGGACTGGCATTGATGAGTACGGATTTTTTTCTTGAAGGAATGAAAAAAATCCAGGAAAGTGAGGAGGAAAAGAAATGACAAATGTTTTGGAAGTAAAACACTTGTGTAAACATTATCCCTCTTTTACCTTGAAGGATGTGAATTTTTCATTGGAAAAGGGGAAGATTACAGGATTTATCGGTCGCAACGGAGCGGGAAAATCCACAACTTTGAATTCCCTGCTTCATTTTGTCCATCCCGATAATGGAGAAATTTTATTTTGGGGTGAGGATGTTTCCGTTGGGGAGATGGAAATCAAGCAGAAAATCGGTTTTGTTTCCAGTGGTATGAGTTACTATCCCAACAAAAAGCTAAAAGCAGTTACCAATGTTACGAAATCCTTTTATAGAGAGTGGGATGAAGAGGCTTATCAGAATTATATGAGAGAATTTGAACTGGATGAAAATAAGAACTTTCGCCAATTATCCATGGGAATGAAAATAAAATATGCACTTGCTTTGGCGTTATCTCATGATGCAAAGCTTTTGATATTAGATGAACCTACCAGTGGTTTAGATCCGGTATCCAGAGAAAATTTGCTGGAGATTTTTATGAGCTTATGTGACAGAGGGAAAACGATATTATTTTCCACCCATATTACTTCTGATTTAGATAAATGTGCAGACAATATCATTTATATCAGAAACGGACAGATTGTGGAGCGGTCAGCTCTTTCGGAGTTTGTAAATACATACAGGCTGGTGGAATACGGGGAAAATGAGCTTACACCGGAGCAGATGGATAAATTGATTGGAAAACGCCGAAACAAAAACGGATGGACATCCTTAATCCGGTCAAAAGAGGCAGCGAATTTTTCCGGAAATATTTCAGAGGCAGATTTGGATGGAATTATGGTTCATCTGGAAAGTGAGGGAAAAGTATGAGTAGGTTACTAAAAAAAGAATTTTTATTATCCATGCACCCTATTACACCATTGATGCTGGCACTTTCGTTAATGGTTTTGATTCCCAATTATCCTTATGCGGTAATGTTTTTTTACATGACGTTGGCGATTTTCTTTACCTGCATGATAGGCAGGGAAAATCACGATGTAGTTTATACCATGACGCTGCCGGTGGCAAAGAAAGAGATTGTAAAAGCAAGAATCTGTTTTGTGGTAATTTTAGAACTGTTGCAAATGCTTCTTCTGGTTCCCTTTTCTTTGCTGCGTCAACACTTGAACGCTATGGGAAATGAGGCTGGAATGGATGCTAATATCGTATTATTCGCGGAAGGATTTCTGCTTTTTGGAATATTTAATCTGATGTTCTTTTACAGCTATTACAAAAATGTGGATAAAGTGGGAATCAGCTTTGTAAAAGCAACCATTGTATTTTTCGTTTTGGTAACGATAGATGCCGTAGGTACTCATGTCATACCGTTCATGCGGGATTATTTGGATACTCCCGACCCGAAATATCTGGGATATAAGCTGGTGGCATTGGGCATAGGAATTGTGTTGTATGTGGTTATGACCATAGGGGTATGCCGGATTTCCATAAAAAATTTTGAACAACAGGATTTGTAATGAAGAGGGCTTTGTGAAAAAGCTATCACATTTTTTTATAGAAAGTATATGATATTATCAAAAAGAACCATTTTTTAAAAAAGTTTCTACCGTCTTAACAAATCTAAGAACATCTTCCGGTGCATCCAAACTATATAATAAACCGTATGGAATACTGTAATCCCAATTCACCGGAATGGAAACAAGTCCCGGGTGAACCTCTTGCCAGCATTCAATGGTGAGCAGAACATTTCCGGTTTCCGCACAGCGGTTAAATACGGACAAGTCATAAAAATGAGGGGTATCCTCGATGTGGATTTTGGGATGATGTTTTTCCAAGTCATTGCGTAAAAAATCATTGACACCGGAATCTCCCCGTTCTACCATCATTAGGGTTTCTCCGTACAAATCTTCAATATCAATACAAGTTTTCTTTGCAAGCCGATGCTCTCGGGGTACGGCTATCATTTTTTTGTATCTTCCAATGGGCAGCATATTGCAGAGATTCAGCCATGCCTTGGAATCGCATACTCCAATCAGAAAGTCAAATTTTTCTCCCAACTGACCAATTTCAGAAAGAATTCCCTCGTGATTATCCTCAAAAGGAACAAGGTGCAACTTGTATTGGGGAAAATCTTTATTTACGCAATACCACAAATCCATAAAGGGTTTGGCGGGGTTCAAAAGAGATGTGCCCACGCAAAAAGTAGTGTCGTATGTATATAAAGTAGCTTTTGCATTTGCAATAGATTTTTTTGAGTAGTCTATCAAAAACTTTGCATCCTGATAGATAACCGCTCCGGCGGCTGTTAACTGTATACCGGAAGGTGTGCGTTCTATTAACTTTAAATCCAGATGACTTTCCAAAGCATTCATCTGCTTCATAACCGCTGTGGGTGAAATATACAAGTGTTCTGCCGCTTTTGTAAGGCTGCCGCAATCAGCAACCGCTATAAATGTATCAAGTATATGGTTATACATGAAGGACCTCCCAAAGTGAAAGCGTTAACTTAAAGTTTATACTACAATAACTTATTGGAGATTCTGTGTCAAGAGAAGCCATGCTATCATGGACATAAATAAAAATGAGGAGGGATTAAAATGTGCAAGAAACTGGTGGTATTCTACTCAAGAGCAGACGAAAACTATGTAAATGGCATGATAAAAAAATTGGAGGTCGGAAATACAGAAGTAGCGGCAGGTATTATCGAAAAATTAACAGATGCCAAGATCTTCAAAATAGAACAAATGCAGCCGTACTCAAAAGATTATAACGAGTGCATTGCACAGGCACAGGCAGACCAAAAACGAGATGCCCGTCCCGAGCTTAAAAATTATCCGGAAACCCTTGAGGATTACGATACCATTTATCTGGGCTTTCCCAACTATTGGGGAACAATGCCTATGGCGGTATTTACATTTTTGGAGCATTTTGATTTTAGCGGTAAAAGAATCAGACCTTTCTGTACCCATGAGGGTAGCGGATGGGGAAACAGCATAAAGGATATTCAAAGGCTGTGTCCCGATGCGAAGATTGAAAAGGGACTGGCAATTCACGGAGGCAGCGTGGAGCGGTCAGAAAGAGATATTGAAAGGTGGATAGAACAGGAGGAAACATAAATGGAATATATAACATTATCAAACGGAGTAGAAATGCCGATTTTGGGATACGGTGTTTATCAGGTTACCAAAGAAGAATGTGAACGATGTGTATTGGATGCTCTAAAAGCAGGATATCGCTCTATTGATACGGCACAATCTTATTTCAATGAAGAGGAGGTTGGTTCTGCGATTCAAAAATCCGGTATAGCACGGGAAGACATTTTCCTGACCTCAAAGGTATGGATTGAGAATTACGGCTATGAAGCTTGCCGGAAATCTGTGGAAGAGTCCATGAAAAAGTTGCAGACGGATTATCTGGACCTTATGCTGCTGCACCAGCCGTTTTCTGATTACTATGGAGCATGGCGGGCGTTGGAGGAGTTGTACGAGGAAGGAAAGCTGCGTGCTATCGGAGTCTCAAACTTTTACCCTGACCGAATGGTGGATATTGCTTCCTTTGCACGGATTCGTCCTATGGTAAATCAGGTGGAAACCCATCCTTATAACCAGCAGATGATTGCCAAAGAGTATATGGACAAATATAATGTACAGATAGAAGCATGGGCACCTTTCGGAGAAGGAAGAGGAGGATTGTTTGAGGATGCCACGCTGAAAGAAATCGGTGCAAAATACGGCAAGACAACAGCTCAGGTAATGCTTCGCTGGCATATTCAGAGGGGAGTGGTTGTAATTCCAAAATCCACACGTTATGAGCGGATGGTGGAAAATTTTGATGTCTTTGATTTTGAACTTACCACAGAGGATATGGCACAAATCGCTGTATTAGACAAAAAAGAGAGTTCCTTTTTCTCCCATTATGATCCGGCTATGGTGGAGTGGTTTGTAAAAATGGTAGAGGAACGTAAGAGTAACCGGGACAGCAGTAAGGAAAAGAAAAATTGGTAATAGTTGAGAAAATGACATCATAATGAAATAATATTATAATTTATCAAATAGGGCGAAATGATAATTTTTTTATCATTTCGCTTTTTTTGTAAGTAGGATTATAAAAATTATGAGCATAAAATGTA
>USPJ01000050.1 GCA_900556645.1 uncultured Lachnospiraceae bacterium | reverse complement strand
GCACCGAAGCCGTAGTTGAGCAGGGCTTTGGCGGTGTTGAACCGCTCCTTGGAGGTGGGACTGCCCAGCACCACGGCGATGAGCTCCATGCCCTCCCGCTGGGCCGTGGCGGACAGGCAATAGCCCGCCCCGGAGGTAAAGCCGGTTTTCAGTCCCGTGGCGCCGGAGTAGAAGCGGATGAGCTTGTTGGTGTTGGTAAGACCGAACTCCTTGCTGCCTTTTTTTGTTTCGTGGGTGATGTTTTCCATCCAAATGGTACAGTAGTCGTGAATCTGCGGATATTTGGTAAGCAGTTCCCGGGACATTAGGGCAATGTCATAGGCGGTAGTCATATGCCCATCCACATCCAGACCACAGCAGTTTACAAAGGTGGTGTTTTTCATGCCCAGCGATGCTGCCCGCTCGTTCATTTTGGCAACAAATTCTTCCTCGGAGCCGGCAATGTGTTCTGCCATGGCAACGCAGGCATCGTTGGCACTGGCAACGGAAATACATTTTAACATGGTCTCCACGGTCTGGGTTTCTCCCGGTTCTAAAAACACCTGAGAACCACCCATGCTGGCGGCATAGTCGGAGACCGTTACCATATCGTCCAATTTGATTTTTCCCTCATCCAGTGCATCAAAAATTAAAATCATAGTCATGATTTTGGTAATGCTGGCAGGATGTCGGGAGGTGTCCGAGTCCTTTTCATAGATGACGGTTCCGCTTTTTGCTTCCATCAAAACCACACTGGGAGAAGAAACCTGAGGACCGTCGCTTTTCTTATCAGAGGAAGAAGCGGTATCTTCCTCCTGTGTTTCTGCTTCATATGTAATCTGCGGTGCCGCCCCAGAGGCATCTAAGAGCAAGGCTAACTGCGATGCAATAAAAAAAGAAAGGAATTTTTTCATACCATACTCCTGAAAGATTATCTGTTCTAGTTTAATAGGAGAAACGGTAAAATATGCCTGATGCTGGGAATTTTTCCGAGAATGTGGTATGCTGTGTCTATGAAAAAAATAAAAGGTTTATGTTTGGCTGCGGCAGGCTATCTGCTGTGGCAAAAATGGGAATTAGAAAAATTTAATATTACAACTTACAGAAGTAAAAGTCCGAAAATTAAAGGACATCTGAAGATTGCAGTGGTGGCAGACCTTCATGCCCATGAGTATGGAAATAAGAATGATAGTTTGTTTCAGAGAATCAAAGCAGAAAAGCCGGATCTGATTCTGGTACCGGGAGATATGATTATCAGCAAATATACGGAGACTTTTCCGGTGGCATACCATGCCTTTGAGGAACTGGTAAAAATCGCACCGGTTTACTTCTCTTACGGAAACCATGAAAGCCGTGTCAGTAAGGTTACGGTGAGACAGACCGGGGCTTATTTGGAATATGAGGAAAAGGTACGCAGACTGGGTGTGCATTTTTTGAGAAATGAAACAGAGCTGATAGAAGTAAAAGGAGAAAAGATTGCTCTGAGCGGATTGGAAATTCCGCTGAAATGCTACACAAAAGGAGAACGGGTTCTGCTGCCGGAGGGATTTATGCAGGAGGCATTGGGAGAGCCGGAGGAAAAGTATCTGCAAATCCTTATGGCACACAATCCTATGTATGCCAAGGAATACGCCCGGTGGGGAGCAGATATTACGGTCTGCGGGCATACCCACGGAGGATTGGTGCGTTTTCCGAAAATCGGAAGTATTCTGTCCCCACAGCTTTTATTGTTTCCTAAATATGACGGCGGAGCCTACGAAGTTTTCGGAAAAAAGATTTATGTAAGTAAGGGATTGGGAACCCACACTTTTCATATCCGTATATTGAATCGGGCAGAGGTGTTACTGTTGGAAATAAATTGACAGAATTTCAAAAGTGCAAAGAAAACACAAAATGTAGTAAATATGCTTGAAATTTCCCACTACATCATGTAAAATACTAACATATTTATGCATAGGGAGTTTTCTGCCCAAAAGGCAGGAAGATACAGGAATATATGGAAATGACAGTAAAGTTGCAGGTGTTTGAGGGTCCTTTGGATTTGCTTTTACATCTGTTGGAAAAGAATAAAGTGAATATTTATGATATTCCTATCGTAGAGATTACCAGACAGTATATGGAATATATCCGGGAAATGCAAAGACATGATTTGAATGTGGTCAGCGAGTTTCTGGTTATGGCAGCCACTCTTTTGGATATCAAGTCCAAGATGCTTCTTCCGAAACAGGAGACGGAGGAGGAAGAGGAAGATCCGAGAGCCGAACTGGTACAGCAGCTTTTGGAATATAAGATGTACAAATGTATCTCTTATGAATTAAAAGACAGACAGATGGATGCAGGAAAGGTACTTTTCCGGGAGCCTAGTATTCCCGATGAAGTGGCAGCCTATGAAGAACCCATAGATATGGAAGAATTGGTGGCGGATAACACTCTTGCCAAGTTGAATGAGATTTTTCAATCCATGATGAAACGACAGGTAGATAAGATTGACCCGGTTCGTTCCAAATTCGGAAAAATCGAAAAAGAGGAGGTATCCTTAGCAGATACCATGGCACACTTAGAAGACTATGCCAGAACACATAAACGCTTTAGTTTCCGAAACCTGTTGGAAACCAAGAGCAGCAAGATGGAGATTATTGTAAATTTCCTTGCAATTTTAGAGCTGATGAAGCTTGGAAAAATAAATATTACACAGGACCGCATTTTTGATGATATCAGCATTGAATCCAAGATGGCGGCATAAGGTGGTTAAAAGATGAATTACGGGGCAATTATAGAGGCCATCCTTTTTACCATGGGAGATTCTGTGGAGCTTTCAAAGCTGGCAGAGGTATTGGAACTGGAAAAGGATGAGACCAGAGCCGAGATAGAAAAACTAAAGAGCAAGTACGAGGCGGAGAATCGGGGAATTACTATTACCGAATTGGACGGAGCTTACCAGATGTGTACCCGGCCGGAGATGTATGAGTACCTGATTAAGATAGCAAAACAGCCAAAGCGATATGCATTGACAGATGTTTTGCTGGAAACCCTTTCCATTATTGCATACAAGCAGCCCATTACCAAAGCGGAGATTTCCAAAATCCGCGGAGTATCCAGTGACCATGCAGTCAGCAAGCTGGTGGAATACAATCTGGTATGCGAATTGGGGCGTTTGGATGCACCGGGGCGACCGCTTTTATTTGGAACAACAGAAGAATTTTTAAGAAGTTTTGGAGTGCATTCCATTGACGAGCTTCCGGTCTTAGATGCGGATCAGCTAGAGACCTTTAAGAGAGAAGCGGAAGAAGAAATGCAGATGAAGATGGATATTTAAGGAACAGTTCAGAAGAACTGTTCCTTTTTTTGTCAAAAATTTCACAAGAAATAAATGTTACTAGGAGGTAAAAAAATGGAGAAAAGGTTAAAATTGGAATCCGAGAGAGAAACCCGGGTGGAATCCACTACCCGGCGAATCATGCAGGAGTTTGAGCAGCGAATCGTTGCCAGCCCTCCGGGGGTCTGTCCGGTGGATTTACAGTTGGCATTCTTAAAGGTATGCCACGCACAGACCTGTGGAAAATGTGTTCCTTGCCGAATCGGTTTGGGACAGTTGGAGAATCTTTTGGAGGATGTACTGGCAAACCGGGCAACCATGGAGACTTTGGATTTAATCAAGGAGACTGCCAGAAATATTTATATGACGGCAGACTGTGCCATCGGTTCAGAAGCTGCCAGACTGGTAAGAGTGGGACTGGAAGGTTTTGAAGAGGATTACATTTCCCATATTCAGAATCATAAATGTATCGGTTCCTTTGAGCAGCCGATTCCGTGTATTACACGATGCCCTGCAAAGGTAGATATTCCGGGATATGTGGCTTTGGTAAGGGAAGGACGATATGAGGATGCTGTAAAGCTTATCCGAAAGGATAATCCGTTCCCTACGGCATGTGCTTTGATATGTGAGCATCCGTGTGAGGAACGTTGCCGTAGAAATATGCTGGACAGCTCCATCAATATTCGCGGATTAAAACGGTTCGCAGTGGAGCAGGCACCGGCAAATCAGGTTCCGGTACCGGAATGTGCAGAGTCCACCGGAAAACAGGTGGCAGTTATCGGCGGTGGACCAAGCGGTCTGACAGCGGCATATTTCTTACAGCTTATGGGACATCAGGTCACTGTCTTTGAGGAGAAGGAGAAACCGGGCGGAATGCTACGGTATGGAATTCCAAACTACCGTTTCCCGAGAGAACGTTTACAGGAGGATATCGATGCCATCCTGTCTACGGGAATTGAACTGAAATGCAACATAAGAGTGGGAAGGGACATTACATTTGCAGAAATAAAAGAAAAATATGATGCGGTATACATAGCCATCGGTGCTCATACAGACAAAGAATTTAAGGTAGAAGGTGTGGAAAGCGAAGGCGTTATACCGGCAGTAAATATGCTGCGGGATATCGGTTACGGAAAATATCCTGATTTTTCAGGAAAGAAGGTAACAGTTATCGGCGGTGGAAACGTGGCCATGGACTGTGCCAGAACTGCAATCCGCTGCAAGGCGGAAAAGGTAAGTATCGTATACCGCCGCCGCCAGAAGGATATGACTGCATTGGAGGCAGAGATAGAGGGTGCCATTGCAGAGGGTGTAGAACTTTTAACTTTGAAAGCACCGCTACGTATGGAAGCAGATGACAACGGAGTCTTAAAAGCTCTCTGGGTACAGCCGCAGATTAGCGGTGCCTACGATAAGGCAGGAAGACCAAGTCCGAACAAAGCACAGAAACCGGAAGAGAGAATCGAATGTGATATTGCCCTGCTGGCAATCGGACAGGAGATTGATTCCGCACACTTTACAGAAAGCGGAATTGCCACAAAGCGGAACCGGATTGTGGCAGACGATTATACTGCGGTACAGGGACAGGATGGCGTGTTCTCCGGCGGAGACTGTGTCACCGGACCAGCAACCGTAATTAAAGCCATAGCAGCCGGAAAAACAGCAGCAGCCAATATCGACGAATATCTGGGTTATCATCATGAGATGAGCACCGACGTAGAAATTCCGCAGCCGAATCTGGAGGATAAGGTTCAAAGCGGAAGAATCCATCTGACAGAGAGAGAGGCATGCGAGCGAAAGAGAGATTTTGCAGGCGTGGAGAATTCTATGAGTCTGGAAGAGGCAAGACAGGAGTCTGGAAGATGTTTGAGATGTGATGCTTTTGGATGTGGCGTACTGAGAGGAGGAAGAGAAAACGTATGGTAAAATTAATGATAGATAACCGTGAAATAGAGGTTGAAAAAGGAACGACAATTTTAGAGGCGGCAAAAAAGGCGGGAATTAAAATTCCTACCCTGTGCTATTTGAAAGATATCAATGAAATTGGTGCCTGCAGAGTCTGTATCGTAGAGATAAAAGGCAAAGAGAGAATGGTGGCATCCTGTAACACTTTGGTGGAAGAGGGAATGGAAGTCTACACCAACAGCAAGCGGGTTATGAATGCCAGACGTACTAATGTAGAGTTGATTTTATCCCAGCATGACTACCGTTGTGCTACCTGTGTAAAAAGCGGAAACTGCTCTTTACAGACCCTTGCCAATGACTTGGATATTTTGCAGGTTCCGTTCAAAGAAGAGCCTGAAAAGCACAAATGGAACATGGATTTTCCGCTGATTTGGGAATCCCAGAAGTGTATCAAATGTATGCGGTGTGTACAGGTCTGCGATAAGATTCAGGGCTTAAATATTTGGGAGATTGAAAATACCGGAAAACGTACCAGAGTAAGCGTAAAGGATCATCTTAGCATCGAAAATGCAAATTGTTCCCTCTGTGGTCAGTGTATTACCCATTGTCCGGTGGGGGCTTTACGGGAAAGAGATGACCTGAATGAACTGGTATATGCCCTTGCAGACAAAAAGAAAATTGTCATTGCCCAAGTGGCTCCGGCAGTCCGTGCCGCATGGGGCGAACAGTTGGGAATCAGCAGAGAAGAGGCAACAGAGAAACGTCTGGTGGCAGCCTTAAGGAGAATCGGTATCGACTATGTCTTCGACACCAACTTTTCAGCGGATTTAACAATTATGGAAGAGGCAAATGAGCTTTTGGAGAGAGTGAAACACAAAGAGGAACACAAATTCCCGATGTTTACCTCCTGTTGTCCGGGATGGATTCGCTTTATCAAAACCGAGTACCCGGATATGCTGGAACATCTTTCTACGGCAAAATCCCCACAGCAGATGTTTGGTGCCATAACCAAAACCTACTATGCAGATATTCTGGGAGTGGAACCGGAAGATATCTATTGTGTTTCCATTATGCCTTGTACGGCTAAGAAATACGAGAGAAGTATGCCGTGGATGGATGTGACCGGAACGGGAACGGATGTGGACGCAGTTATTACCACCAGAGAAGTGGATAGACTGATTCGTGCAGAACATCTTCAGCCGAATCTCTTAGAGGAAGAAGAATTTGATACCCCATTGGGCTGTGGAAGCGGTGCGGCAGTTATTTTTGGTGCAACCGGAGGTGTTATGGAAGCCGCATTGAGAAGTGCCTACTATTTTATAACCGGTGAGAATCCGGCACCGGATGCTTTTGAGGTTGTCCGGGGACAGGAAGGTATCCGTGAAGCAGAGGTAGAGATTGACGGCGTGAAACTGAAAGCAGCGGTTGTCAGCGGACTGGGCAATACCAGAAAGCTGATGGAGCGTATCCGAAACAAAGAAGTGGACTATGATTTTGTGGAGGTTATGGCATGTCCGGGAGGCTGTTCCGGCGGAGGCGGCCAGCCAATCCATGATAATATGGAACTGGCAGCGGAGCGTTCAGAAATGTTGTATCAGCTGGATGAAGAGAATGAGATTCGCTTCTCCCATGAAAATCCGGCAGTTCAAAAGCTGTATGAGGATTTCTTGGAAAAACCATTGTCACACAAATCACACGAACTGTTACATACCGACCATTCTTTAGGCATATAGTAGAAGGAAAAGGATAGAAAGAATGAAGTAACAGGTGAAACAGTTAAAAGGATTATTTCTATTATTCATATGCGTAAGTTTGATTTTTGTAAATATGAGCGTGGCGGCGGAAAATAAGCAGGAGGAAAAAAAGCAGGGGGGAAAACCGGAGTTTTCCCTCTATGCCAAATCCGCGGTGCTGATGGACGCCGACAGCGGAGAGATATTGTTTGAAAAGGACGCAGGACGGTGCATGCGCATTGCCAGCACCACCAAGATCATGACGGCGCTGGTGGCGCTGGAGCGCGCCAAATTGACGGACACCATCACCGTA
>USPJ01000049.1 GCA_900556645.1 uncultured Lachnospiraceae bacterium | reverse complement strand
GAAGACAGTAGGATATCGGTCAAAGTCCCAGAGAGCCGGAGTTGGTGAGAGCCGGTATGAGTAGCCTGTATCTGAACATCACTTCCAAGTCGCAGTCTGAACCGCAAGCCTGATTTTAGGAAAGGCAAGGTACGAAGTAGGAACTGACGGTTGCTTTCCCGTTACGAAAGCCATGTATGCAGCACAGGCTAAGTACATTGTAACAGGTGGTACAACGCAGAATTTACCCGCGTCCTTTTACAGGATGCGGGTTTTTTATTTAATAGGAAAACCACTTTGTTCTTAATTAGGAGGAGAAAAGATGTACAACAAAGTATCCACGAATATGAATTTTGTTGAGAGAGAAAAAGAGACAGAAAAATTCTGGAGAGACAATGACATTTTCAGAAAGAGTATGGAAAACCGTAAAGAGGGAGAGGTCTATACCTTCTATGACGGACCGCCAACCGCCAACGGAAAACCACACATCGGACACGTACTGACACGTGTTATTAAAGATATGATTCCAAGATACCAGACCATGAAAGGAAAGATGGTACCTCGTAAAGCCGGATGGGACACCCACGGACTTCCGGTGGAGTTGGAGGTAGAAAAGCTTTTGGGACTGGACGGAAAAGAACAGATTGAAGAGTACGGTCTGGATCCGTTCATCCAGAAATGTAAAGAGAGTGTTTGGAAATACAAAGGAATGTGGGAGGATTTCTCCGGTACCGTTGGTTTCTGGGCAGATATGGATGACCCATATGTAACCTATGATGATAATTTTATCGAATCCGAGTGGTGGGCATTAAAAGAGATTTGGGATAAAAAACTGTTATACAAGGGCTTTAAAATTGTACCTTACTGCCCACGCTGCGGAACCCCGTTGTCTTCCCATGAGGTGGCACAGGGCTACAAGGATGTAAAAGAACGTTCCGCTATCGCAAGATTTAAAGTAAAAGACGAGGATGCCTATATTCTGGCATGGACCACCACACCATGGACCCTGCCGTCCAATGTGGCACTCTGTGTAAATCCAAATGAATCCTATGTAAAAGTAAAAGCGGCAGACGGATATACCTACTACATGGCAGAGGCATTGTTGGATTCCGTATTGGGAAAACTGGCAGATGAGGAGAATGGTGTAAAAGCATATGAGATTCTGGAAACCTACAAAGGTATAGATTTAGAGTATAAAGAGTATGAACCATTGTTCCGGTTTGCAGATGAGATTATCGCAAAACAGCATAAAAAAGCATATTATGTGACCTGTGATACCTATGTAACCATGGGCGACGGTACCGGCGTTGTTCACATTGCACCGGCATTCGGTGAAGATGATGCCCAGGTGGGTAGAAAATACGATTTGCCGTTTGTACAGCTTGTCAATGGGAAGGGCGAGATGACAGAGGAGACAGACTATGCAGGTGTCTTCTGTAAGAAGGCAGACCCGATGGTGCTGACAGATTTGGAGAAAATGGGATTGTTATTCGATGCTCCGAAATTTGAGCACAGCTATCCGCATTGCTGGAGATGTGACACTCCGTTAATCTATTATGCGAGAGAGTCATGGTTTATTAAGATGACGGCGGTAAAAGAGGATTTGGTACGAAACAACAATACCGTCAATTGGATTCCGGAATCCATCGGAAAGGGACGTTTCGGTGACTGGTTGGAGAATATTCAGGACTGGGGTATCTCACGTAACCGTTATTGGGGAACTCCGTTAAATGTCTGGGAATGTGAGTGCGGACATCAAGAATGTATCGGAAGCCGTGAGGAACTGGCAGAAAAGAGTGGAAATCCTGAAGCAGCAAAGGTAGAGCTGCACAGACCTTATATCGACGAAGTAACCATCAAATGCCCGGACTGCGGCAAAGGAATGCACCGTGTACCGGAGGTTATCGACTGTTGGTTTGATTCAGGAGCTATGCCGTTTGCACAGCATCATTATCCGTTTGAGAATAAAGAACTGTTTGAGCAGCAGTTCCCGGCACAGTTTATCTCAGAGGCAGTAGACCAGACCCGTGGATGGTTCTATTCCTTGATGGCAGAGTCTACGCTGTTATTTAACAAAGCCCCATATGAAAATGTCATCGTATTGGGACATGTACAGGATGAGAACGGACAGAAGATGAGTAAGTCCAAAGGAAATGCGGTGGACCCGTTTGAGGCGTTAGAGCAGTACGGAGCCGATGCCATCCGTTGGTATTTCTATATTAATTCCGCACCATGGCTGCCGAACCGTTTCCATGGCAAGGCGGTACAGGAAGGACAACGTAAATTTATGTCAACCTTGTGGAATACCTATGCGTTTTATGTGCTGTATGCGGAAATCGACCAGTTTGATGCAACAAAATATACTTTGGAATATGATAAATTATCCGTTATGGATAAATGGCTGCTGTCCAAACTGAATACATTAGTGAAGACCGTAGATGATAATCTGGGTAATTACCGGATTCCTGAGGCGGCAAGAGCCTTGGATACCTTTGTGGATGAGATGAGTAACTGGTATGTCAGAAGAAGCCGTGACCGTTTCTGGGCAAAGGGCATGGAACAGGATAAGATTAATGCTTATATGACCCTGTACACAGCATTGGTAACTGTTGCAAAGACAGCAGCTCCGATGATTCCGTTCATGACAGAGGATATCTACCAGAATTTGGTTCGCAATCTGGACAAAAATGCACCGGAGAGTATTCATTTGTGTGATTATCCGGTGGCAGATGAAAAATTCATCGACAAAGAGCTGGAAGCAAATATGGATGCGGTGCTGAAGGTAGTTGTTATCGGAAGAGCCTGCAGAAACACAGCCAATATCAAGACAAAACAGCCAATCGGAAATATGTACATCAAAGCCGATTTCACTCTTTCCGAATACTTTGATGAAATTATAGAAGATGAGCTGAATGTGAAAAAGGTAACCTTTGCGGAGGATGTCAGTGAATTTACCGGATATACCTTTAAACCGCAGCTTCGTACCGTAGGACCGAAATACGGAAAATACCTGAAACAGATTCAGGAAACTCTGGCATCATTGGATGGAAATGCGGCAATGCAGGAACTGAAGGAGAAGGGCTCTATCGTGCTTGACAACATCAGCGACGAGGTTGTATTATGTGAAGAGGATTTATTGATTAGTATGTCACAAAAAGAGGGTTATATAGCAGACAGTGACAACGGAATTACCGTGGTACTGGATACCAACCTGACACCGGAACTTATCGAAGAGGGAATGGTGCGTGAGATTATCAGTAAATTGCAGACCATGCGAAAGGAAGCAGACTTTGAAGTAACCGACCGGATTATCGTGACATTTGAAGCTTCTGACAATGTAAACAATATATTCCAGAAATATGGTGAGAACATCAAGCAGGTCGTTTTGGCGGATGAACTTATAAATGGAAATATCAGCGGTTATCAGAAGGATTGGAAGATTAATGGAGAAGCTGTTTCACTGGGCGTTCAAAAGAAATAATAATAATGAAACCATACAAAGAGGAGTGCTGCCCCAAGGGCGGACTCCCCTTTTTTACGCAGGTAAGGAGGAAATGTCTATGAAAAAGGAATTGTTCAACAAAGAGGAATTTATGAAAGACGTACAGGATAATGTAAAGAACCTGTACCGAAAGACCATCAAGGAAGCATCCCAGCAGGAAATCTTTCAGGCGGTGTCTTTTGCAGTCAAAGATAAGATTATTGACCAGTGGCTGGCAACTCAGAGTGCTTATGATGAGCAGGACCCGAAAATGGTTTACTATATGTCCATGGAATTTTTGATGGGTCGTGCTTTGGGCAACAATCTGATTAGCCTGAAAACATACAAAGAAGTAAGAGAAGCATTAGAGGAAATGGGACTGAATCTGGATATTATAGAGGATCAGGAGCCGGATCCGGCATTAGGTAACGGAGGATTGGGACGTCTGGCAGCCTGCTTCATGGAATCACTGGCAACTTTGGGATATGCGGCATACGGATGCGGAATCCGCTACCGTTACGGTATGTTTAAACAGAAAATAGAGAACGGCTTTCAGGTGGAAGTGCCGGACAACTGGCTGAAAAACGGTTATCCATTTGAATTGAGAAGACCGGAATATGCTTATGAGGTTAAATTTGGCGGTTATGTCCGTGCAGAGGCAGGAGAGAATGGCAGAACCAAATTTATTCAGGAAGGATATCAGTCCGTCAATGCGGTTCCATATGATATGCCGATTATCGGATACGGCAACAATGTAGTAAACACTCTTATGATTTGGGATGCAGAGCCGATGAACTGTTTCCAGTTAGATTCCTTTGACAAGGGGGATTATCATAAAGCTGTGGAGGAAGAAAACCTTGCAAAAAATTTAGTTGAGGTACTTTATCCAAATGACAACCACATTGCAGGAAAAGAGCTGCGTTTAAAACAACAGTATTTCTTCGTATCTGCCAGCGTACAGCGGGCAGTGGCAAGATTTAAGAAAAGCCACCCGGATATTCATAAGCTGCCGGAGAAGGTAACCTTCCAGTTAAATGATACCCATCCGACGGTAGCTGTGGCAGAGTTAATGCGTATCCTTTTGGATGAAGAAGGATTGGAGTGGGAGGAAGCATGGGAGATTACCACCAAGACCTGTGCATACACCAATCACACCATTATGGCAGAAGCACTTGAAAAATGGCCAATCGAGATTTTCTCCAGATTGCTGCCTAGAATTTATCAGATTGTGGAAGAAATCAACCGAAGATTTATTATATCCATTCAGGAAAAATATCCGAACAATTACGAGAAGGTTCAGAAGATGGCAATCGTATATGACGGTCAGGTAAAAATGGCACATCTGGCGATTGCAGCCGGCTATTCCGTAAACGGTGTGGCAAGACTCCATACAGAAATCTTGAAAAATCAGGAATTAAAGGATTTCTACGAGATGTTCCCGGAGAAGTTCAACAACAAGACCAACGGAATTACTCAGCGTCGTTTCTTAATGCACGGAAATCCATTGCTGGCAGATTGGGTAAATAATAAAATCGGTGACGATTGGATTACAAACCTGAGTCATCTTAAGAAATTAGAGATTTATGCAGATGATAAGAAGGCACAGCAGGAATTCATGCAGATTAAGTATCAGAATAAGCTGAGACTGGCAGAATATATCCAGAAACACAATGGCGTGGAAGTGGACCCTCGTTCCATCTTTGACGTTCAGGTCAAGAGATTACATGAGTACAAACGCCAGCTTTTGAATATCCTTCATGTAATGTATCTTTACAATGAATTGAAGGAACACCCGGAGATGGATTTCTATCCGAGAACCTTTATTTTCGGGGCAAAGGCAGCAGCCGGATACAAAAATGCAAAATTAACCATCAAGCTGATTAACAGCGTGGCAGATGTTATCAACAATGATTCGAGCATCAACGGCAAGATTAAAGTAGTGTTCTTAGAAGATTACCGGGTGTCTCTGGCAGAGTGGATATTTGCGGCGGCAGATGTATCGGAGCAGATTTCCACCGCTAGTAAGGAAGCTTCCGGAACCGGAAATATGAAGTTTATGTTAAACGGTGCCTTGACCCTTGGAACCATGGACGGTGCCAACGTAGAAATCGTAGAAGAGGTGGGCGAAGAAAATGCATTTATCTTCGGTATGAGCTCCGAGGAGGTTATTGCCCATGAGAAGAATCGTGATTATAACCCGATGGATATCTTCAATCAGGATCAGGATATCCGTAAGGTGCTGACACAGTTAATTAACGGTTTTTATTCACAAAATGATACAGAACTGTTTAGAGATTTATATAATTCTCTGTTAAATACCCAGTGTACCCAGTACGCAGATACCTACTTTATTCTGGCAGACTTCCGTTCCTATGTGGAAGCTCAGAAGAAAGTGGAGGCAGCATACAGGGATGAGGAACGTTGGGCAAAGAGTGCCATTTTAAATGTGGCAAATTCCGGTAAATTCTCTTCCGACAGAACTATTCAGGAATATGTGGATGATATCTGGCATCTGGATAAGATTACGGTAGATATGAGTGTTTTGGATAATTAAAGAAAAGTAGAAAATAACCTAAAGAATCAAAAGGCTTCATCCGATAAATTTAGTACAACACAAATTTGTGATGTGCAGATTTAATGGGTGAACCAAGGACGGTATATGTGAAAGAAATGGAAATTCTTTTACATATGCCGTTTTTATTTTCTTAAAATAAGGAGGTTGAGGGAAAGTAACGGATTTGTCCCAGAAAAATGGACGTCTTATTTTGGCGTGATTTGAAAGGGGAAATACATATGATAGTTCAATCTTCCAACGTGGATATGCGAAGTAAAAGAAGTTATTATGCAACACAGAAAAACAGCGTTCTTATGAATACGTGGGGAAACTTCGGAAGTAACCGGAGTGGTACCGCAGGAGGACTGGGGTCTCTGAAAAATTTTGGGGAACTGGTGGAGAGTAAAGATTTAGAAACGGGGGATAAGCTGACAGAAAAAGAAAATGTACAAGGTGGTAGAGTAAGTATGGAGGAACAGCGTGTGAACCTTCAACACAAATTCCAGACCCAAGTACTGAATTATCTGCTGTATCTGTTGTTTGGAAAAAAACAGGAGGATTCGTCCTTTGAAGAATGGACAGGAGAAAATACAGTAGGCATAGAGCAGGGATTTGGCGGCTTTTATGAGAGTAGCAGCTATTACTGCGAGCAGGAAAGCACTAGCTTTGAGACCACCGGAACCGTGGTAACCGCAGACGGCAGACAGATGGATTTTAATATCAGTCTGGAGATGACCCGTTCGTTTCAGGAATATGCCATGTCTCATATGGATTTTGGTATGCCGCAGCTCTGTGATCCATTGGTTATCAATTTGGATATGGGAGCAGCACAGGTCACAGATCAGAAATTTCTGTTTGATATTGATGCAGACGGCACCATGGATGAAATTTCTATGCTGGCAGGGGGAAGTGGTTATCTGGCATTGGACAAAGATGAAAACGGAAAGATAGATGATGGCTCGGAACTCTTTGGAACGGCAAGCGGAGATGGATTTGCGGATTTAGCTGTATACGATATTGATAAAAATGGATGGATAGACGAAGCTGACGAGATATTTGACAAACTCAGAATATGGACAAAGGATGAGAACGGCAATGATAAGCTAATAAAATTAAAAGATGCAGGAGTGGGAGCCATCTGTCTGAAGAACGCAGATACAGAATTTGCATTAAATTCTCTAAAGGATAATCACAGCAATGCCTTTATTCGGAAGACCGGAATCTTCCTATATG
>USPJ01000048.1 GCA_900556645.1 uncultured Lachnospiraceae bacterium | reverse complement strand
GATTTTTTTTGCCAAAGCAATAGATAAATCCGATTTTCCCACTGCGGTGGGACCGCTTAATATAATCAATGGTTGTTTTTCTTTTCCCATATTACACAATCCTTTTAAACTTTTTCTCCAACTCGTATTTTGTCATGGAAATAATGGTGGGTCTGCCGTGGGGACATTGATATGGATTCTCACATTCCAGCAGCTCGCCAATCAGATGATCCATTTCTGCCAAAGAAAGACGCTGATTTCCCTTTACAGCCGCTTTACAGGACATGGAAGCAACCTTTTCTAAAATGGCATCACTGGTTTTCAATCCGGTTTCTTCGGACAAATCATCCAGCATTTCCAAAAACAGATGCTTTTCGTTAATCTGATACAGATTTGCCGGCACGGCACAAATGGAATATTCACTGCCGCCGAAGGATTCTATCTGATAGCCCAGACGTTGGAATTCCGGCAAAAACTTTTGGAGCAGTTCTTCTTCTCTCATGTTCAGACTAATAACCATAGGCGGTGAAATTTGTTGGGAATTAAATTCTTTTTCCCGGAAATTTCGCATCATCCGCTCAAACAACACCTTTTCATGGGCAGCGTGCTGGTCAATAATAAAGAGCTTTTCGTCAAATTCCACCAGCCAGTAAGTAGAAAACACCTGACCGATGATACGGTGCTTCGGTTTGGAAGCCTCCTCCAGAAAATGCTGCTCATAGACAGAACTCTCTTCTATTTTCAGCTGTTTTGGAGGTGCTGTAGTCCTTTGTTCCAGTTCACGGATTCTTACTGTTTCAAAAGGCTCCGGTGGTTTCGGAACAGACGCCTTGCGTTGAACCGAAGACTCCGGTGATGGCTTTGGTAACGGCTTTGGCGAAGGTTTTAAAGGTTCTTCATTTTCCGTCAAAGTTACTTCCGGAATAAAGTCCCGATGGGTTAATCCCTCTGCCACCGTCTGTTGAATATTTTTGTAAATCTCCGGTCCGTTGTCAAAACGCAGTTCCATCTTGGTGGGATGCACATTTACATCCAAAAGCTCTGTATTCACAGTAATATTCAATACCGTAAAGGGATATTGGTGCTGCATTAAATGATTTTTATAGGCATCCTCAATGGCTTTTGATATCAACTGACTTTTGATATAACGTCCATTGATGAAAAAAGTTTCAAAATTGCGGTTTCCACGGGAAATAATCGGTTTTCCCAAAAAACCGTCAATGGAAATATTTTCGTAATTCTGATGGATTTCAATGAGATTTGCGGCAATATCCCTGCCGTAAATATGATAAATAATCTCTTTTTGCTTTCCGTTACCGGAGGTGCTTAACTTGGTCTGACCGTTCACAATAAACCGGAAGGAAATATCCGGGTGGGAAAGAGCCAGATGTTCCATCAGAGAACTGATATGGGACGCCTCCGTCTGGGGTGTCTTTAAAAATTTCTGTCTCGCCGGAGTATTATAGAACAGGTTTCGTACCAGAAATGTGGTTCCGTTTGGAGCACCGATTTCTTCTAAGGATTTTTCCTCAGAGCCTTCGATAACATAGCGGCATCCCAAAAGAGCCTCCTGCGTCTTGGTAATCAGTTCCACTTGGGAAACGGCGGCAATGCTGGAAAGAGCTTCTCCACGGAATCCCAAAGAGGTAACGGTAACTAAGTCCTCCACCGAACGAATTTTACTGGTGGAATGCCGCAGAAATGCCAATGCAATTTCTTCCTTTGGAATACCACAGCCATTGTCGGTAATACGGATAAAGGAAATACCGCCCTCTTTGATTTCCACAGTAATTGCCGTGGCTTGTGCATCTATGGCGTTTTCCACCAATTCTTTTACCACAGAAGCAGGGCGTTCCACCACTTCCCCTGCCGCTATCTTATCAATGGTTGATTGTTCTAACAGATGTATTTCCGCCATGACTGCTCCTTTCTACCAACGGTTTTTCAGCTTGTTCTGTAATTCATATAATTTATTCAATGCTTCGATTGGGGTGAGATTTCCCACGTCCACTTCCTCTAATTCCCGAAGAATATCGTCATCTTTTACGGTGTCAAACAAAGACATCTGGGTCAAATCCACCTCGTCCAAATGCTGTTTTGGCTTTCTGGCGGTTTCGTTATTTACAGAGATTTTACGAGCCAAATCGGAAATCTCATTCTGGCTCAGTTCCTCTGCAATTTCTTTTGCCCGGTCAATGACAGTATCCGGTACGCCTGCCAGCTTTGCCACCTGAATGCCATAGCTTTTGTCCGCACCGCCTTTCACGATTTTTCTCAAAAATACGATATCGTCGCCCTTTTCCTTGACGGCAATGCAGTAATTATTTACGTTGTTTAATTTGCCTTCCAATTCCGTCAGTTCATGGTAATGGGTGGCAAAAAGTGTTTTTGCCCCAAGGAGTTTTGGATTGCTGATATATTCCACCACTGCCCATGCAATACTCAGACCGTCAAAGGTGGAGGTACCGCGTCCAATCTCATCTAAAATCAAGAGGCTGTCCGGGGTGGCATTCCTTAAAATATTGGCAACCTCTGTCATTTCCACCATAAAAGTACTCTGACCGGAGGCGAGGTCATCCGACGCACCTACTCGGGTAAAAATCCGGTCCACAATGCCGATATTTGCGGATTCTGCCGGAACAAAGCAGCCAATCTGTGCCATCAGTACAATCAAAGCACTCTGTCTCATGTAGGTAGATTTTCCTGCCATATTCGGTCCCGTAATAATGGAAATCCGCTGTTTGTTGTTGTTCAGATAGGTGTCATTGGAGATAAACATATGATTGGATATCATTTTTTCCACCACCGGATGCCGGCCGTCTTTGATGTCGATGACCCCTGAGGTATTCAGCTTCGGACGGCAATAGTGGTTCTGCTCGGAAACTACTGCCATGGAAGCAAAGACATCCAGCCGTGCCACCGCCTTAGCGGTGTGTTGGATTTTTACGACATCCTGAGCGATGCGTTCCCGAAGCTGACGGAAAAGTTCGTATTCCAACTGTATCAGCTTGTCCTCCGCTCCCAGAATAATGTCCTCTAATTCTTTTAGTTCCGGTGTAATATAGCGTTCTGCATTTGTCAAAGTCTGTTTTCTGGTAAAATAATCCGGTACCATGTCTTTGAAGGAGTTGGTAACTTCCAGATAGTAACCAAAGACCTTGTTGTATTTGATTTTTAGGGTTTTAATTCCGGTTTTTTCCCGCTCTTTGGCTTCTAACTCCGCCAGCCATGTCTTTCCTTCGGTTTTGGCATGGCGAAGGCGGTCTACTTCTTCATGGTAGCCTTCTTTGACAATGCCGCCTTCTTTTACAGCAATAGGCGGATCTTCTTCTATTGCGGAATCAATCATCCCATAAAGGTCTTCTAAGGTATCCATATCCTCCAGAATTCTTTTGAATTCTTCTGACTGAAACTCTAATAAAATATTGCGGATATGAGGCAGCATTCCGATGGAATTTTTAAAAGCTATCAAGTCTCTGGGATTGGCAGTCTGGTATGTAATCCGTGTCAAAAGCCGTTCCAAATCATAGACCGGATTCAGATATTCCCGCAACTCTTCCCTATCGATTCCCCGCTGATTCAACTCCTCAATGGCATCATAGCGGGCTTCAATCTCTTCCTTTTCCACCAAAGGCTGCTCCACAAAAGACCGAAGCATTCTGGCACCCATGGCGGTTTTGGTCTTATCCAGCACCCACAGCAGAGAACCTCTTTTGGATTTTTCCCGCAAAGTCTCCACCAGTTCCAGATTTCTTCTGGTGGAACTGTCTAAAATCATAAATTTTCCTGTGGAATAAGGTTGAATGGATGTCATATGGCTCAGAGAGTTTTTCTGAGTTTCATAGAGATATTTCATCAGGGCACCGGAAGCTAAAACGCCACAGTCGTAATCCCCCAGTCCAAGTCCCTCCAGTGAATTTACCCGGAAATGTTCTTTTAGGGTTCCAATACACATACTGTCATCAAAGTACCAGTTGTCCAACGGATTCATCATAATTCCCATACGGTCTTTTAAGTCAGAGGTGTCCAATCCGCTCATGAATAACGCCTCATTACAGATAACTTCCGTAGGCATGAATTTATTGATTTCATCCAAAAGCTTTCGCTCGCTTTCCACCTCTGTGACAAAAAAATCTCCGGTGGTCACATCTGCTGTGGCTACACTGAAACGGTCTCCAAGGGCAACAATACACATAAGATAATTGTTTTTTCCCTCTTCCAAAGCCTGTTCATTGATATTCGTTCCGGGAGTTACCACACGGATAACCTCCCTCTTTACCATTCCTTTTGCCTGCTTCGGATCTTCCACCTGTTCGCAGATGGCAACCTTGTATCCTCTGGAAACCAGACGGTTTAAATAGCTCTCATAGGCATGAAAAGGGATTCCGCACATAGGTGCCCGCTCTTCCATTCCGCAGCTTTTTCCCGTCAGGGTCAGCTCCAGTTCCTTTGCCACAATCTTGGCATCGTCAAAAAACATCTCGTAGAAATCTCCCAGACGATAAAACAGGATACAGTCCTTATATTCTTCTTTGGTTTGCAGATAGTGCTGCATCATCGGTGAATACTCTGCCACGTTTTTACTTCCTTCCGATTTATCTTTATTTTTATGATTCATACTGCGGATGATATCTGCCTGCGATAGCCTCCGCCACTTTCAGTCCATCCATTGCCGCGGACATGATTCCTCCGGCATAGCCGGCACCTTCTCCGCAGGGATAAACGCCACTGTAATTACTTTCAAATTGTTCATTCCTATGGATTCTTACCGGAGATGAGGTTCGGCTTTCAATTCCTGAAAGAATCGCATCATAGCGGTTATACTCCGGAATATATTTTGAGAACTGTTCCATCCCCTGTATCCATGTTCCGGTCAGTTCAGGAGAGAGCATATGGCTCATGTCCGCAAAGGTACAGCTTCCCTTAGTCATGCTTTTAAAGTCTCCGTAGGCAGTACTGGTTTTTCCTTGTATAAAATCTCCGTAAAGCTGCTGAGGAATCTTTCCGTTCCCCAATTCATAAGCTTTTTTCTCTAAATCCCGCTGAAATTCCACTCCGGCAAGAGGTCCTTTGGAGCCAAAGTCCTTGGGAGTCACGGAGACAATAATCGCACTGTTGGCGTTCCCGCTGCCACGGTCATGATAACTCATACCGTTAACTGCCAGCCGTCCATCCTCCGAAGAGGCATTGACCACATAGCCTCCCGGACACATACAAAAGGAATAGACGCCTCTGCCATTTTCAAAATTAGAGGTCAGCTTGTAGGCTGCCGGTTTTAAATACTTCATGTCTGCATCATGGTATTGATGTCTGTTTATCATTTCCTGTGGATGCTCTACCCGAAATCCCACAGCAAAAGACTTTGCCTCCATGGAAAAGCCACAGTCCTTCAGATGATAAAAGGTATCTCTGGCACTGTGACCGATGGCTAATACCGCCACATCCGTAGGAATAATTTCTCCACCGTTCACTTCTATTCCGGTAAGACTATCCTGTGTGATTTCAAATCCGGTTACCTGCCGGGAAAAACAGAAGATACCGCCCAGCCGCAAAATCTCCTGCCGCAGATTGGCAATCACATCACAGAGGACATCCGTCCCGATATGGGGTTTGTTCACATAGAGAATCTCAGAATCCGCACCAAACTCTGCA
Organism: uncultured Lachnospiraceae bacterium; assembly: GCA_900556645.1. Next base: position 1,645 of record USPJ01000048.1, on the reverse strand, counting down.
AAGGTTTCCAACACCATCCGGTTCCTTCCCAGAGGGTCTTTTACCAAGGTGTTCAGTTTTCCGTCGGAAAAGGTTCCGGCACCGCCCTCACCAAACTGCACATTGGAGGATGGTTCCAACACTCCGGTTTCCCAGAACCGGGTAACATCCTCTTTCCGTTCCTCTACACACTTTCCCCGTTCCAAAACCAGAGGTTCAAAGCCTGCCTTTGCCAAAGCATAGGCACAAAAAAGTCCCGCCGGACCCGCACCGATAATTACCGGACGTTTTTTCAGAGGCTGGGAACCGTTTTTTGGGAAATGATATGCCTTTTGGAATACCGACATAATGTTCCGGCTGCGGTTTTTCTTAAGCAGAGAAGTCTCCTGTTCTACTTCAATATCCACGGTGTAGACATAGGAAAGCTGATTTTTCTGTCTGGCATCCAAAGACTGCTTTACAATCTCCATGGTTCGGATTTTCTCCGGCTTGATACCGCATACCTTCGCTGTTTTCTTTAAAATATCCTGTTTGTCATGTTTTAAAGGTACCTTGACCTGTTGTACTCGTATCATAATTACTGCCTTGTTTGATTTAATGTTCGGTAGCCGCTTTCGCCGCTGCCTTTCCTGCCACATAGCCACTGGACCACGCCCACTGCAAATTATATCCGCCACACATTCCGTCTACATCCATGATTTCTCCTGCAAAAAATAGTCCCGGATGAAGTTTGGATTCCAACGTATCCGCAGATATTTCCTCCAAAACCACACCGCCGCTGGTAACCTGCGACTGTTCAAAGCTGCCGGAGCCTATAATATCACAGGTAAAGGCAAGAATTTGTTCTAAAAGCTTTGCTAATTCTTCTTCTGAACAGGTGTGGGCTGCCTTGTCCTCCGAAATGCCGGAGCGTTTTAAAAGTACCTTCGCCATCTTCAGCGGAAAAAGTCCAATCAACGCCTGTAAGGCTGTCTTTTCTTCGGAATAAGAAAAACGTTGTTTTAGCATAGCCGCAATCTCATCTTGGGAATATTCCGTCAAAAATCGAATTTTGGCAGATACATGTTGACCTGATGCCAACGCTCTTGTGGCAAAGCGGCTGACCTGAAATACCGGAATCCCGGAAATGCCATAGTCCGTAAACTGAACTTCGCCAAAATCTTCTGTTTTTTGTACATTTTCCACAAACAGAGATACCTTTGCTTTTGCACGAATTCCTGCAAGTTCCTTGAAAAATGGCTGTTTCGCCTTCAAACCCACCAATGCCGGCACTAAATCTGTTACCTTGTGAGAAAGTGGCACTAAATATAGAAATCCGCTGCCGTCGCTTCCTGTGGCTTTTGCGGATTTTCCTCCGGTTGCCAAAACACAGGTTTTTGTGGAAAAATCCCCGTTTTTTGTGCAAATTTCATAACTTCCTTTTTTCGGTAATATCTGTCGGATTCCGCATCCTAATTCGATTTTTACCCTCTGTCTGCGAAGTTCTAACAAAAGTGCTTCCCGCACGGAAGCCGCCTGCATGCTTCTTGGATAGACATAGCCGTTCTTTTCCTTTGGTTCGATCCCGATACTCTGAAAAAAACGGATCGTCTGCTCACATCCAAACTGTTCGAGTGCCGGCAATACAAAGGCAGGGTCATCGCCTCTGTAGTATTCGATGCCCTGC
>USPJ01000047.1 GCA_900556645.1 uncultured Lachnospiraceae bacterium | reverse complement strand
CCTCCGGGGTGGTCACCACAATGGCTCTGGTGGCACCGGCAATGGCATTTAAAAATCCCTGTTCGATTCCCGCAGGACAGTCCAGTAATATGTAATCAAATTCTTCTTTCAGTGCTTCGGTGAGTTTTTTCATTTGTTCCGGGTTGACCGCTGTCTTGTCCTTAGTCTGTGCGGAAGGAATCAGATAGAGATTCGGATATCTCCGATCCCGGATAATTGCCTGTTTCAGTCGGCAGTTTCCTTCAATCACATCCACCAGATTATAGACGATTCGGTTTTCCAACCCCATAACAACATCCAAGTTCCTAAGTCCGATGTCAGTGTCAATCAAAATGACCTTCTTCTCTAACTGTGCTAAACCTGTTCCGATATTGGCGGTGGTGGTGGTTTTTCCAACCCCGCCCTTTCCTGATGTTATTACGATTACTTCACCCATTATAACCTCCGATTAATAAAAGTTTTCAAACATTCCATCCTTTAAAGTTTCCAAACAGATGGCTTCATCTTTTATGTATGCTACCTGAGGTTCTAATTGTTTTTTTCGCCCGCGTAATCGTTCCAGCGGACTTTTATCCTGACCTGTGCCGATAACATCGGCAATTTTTATCTGAAGCGGATTCATATGCAATGCAGCCACAAAGGCATCCGCATTTCCAGCAGCTCCGGCGTAGGCGTTGCCGCCCAGACTTCCTAAGACGACAATATTGCCTTTTGCTACGATTTTTGCTCCGGCATTTACATCTCCGATAACCACAACGCTGGTCTCGCTCTCCAGTATCTGCCCGGAACGGAGGGTCCCTCGGTAAAATTGTCCGGTACTCTCCTCCTGTTGTTTCAAAAATGCTTCTATCTGTTCCTTTACACTGAGTTCTTTCTGTTCATCCGTATCCAAAACGCAGATGATATGGATACTGGTCTGTTCTGTAATGGCATCCACAATCCGAATCTCTTCTTCGGTACTTAAATGTCTGCCTGTAAAGGAAATAGCGATACTGGCATTTTTGAAAAATTTATCTGATTCATGAAACTTTGAAATAATCGCAGTTAAAAGCTCTTCAAAGGGCAGTTCCTCATTGAGAATGAGGTTGATGCCGTATTTATTGCTTTTTAATATCACCGGTTGTTCCATGTGATCCCTCCTGTTATTTTTTCTCTAATCGGTAAAGGAATTTGAACCCTCTCCTATATTTGCAGCCTGACCGTTTAGCAAATCCTCTTCGCTTGCCTGTTTGAAATAGTATTTCATAATTTTGGCAGATACATCGGCTGAGTTATGAGAGGTATATCCATAAGCAATACGGGTTGCAATAGATATCTCCGGGTTGGAATAAGGAGCATATCCCACAAATAAAGCGTGGTTCGGACGGTCTGCTACCTGCTGGGCAGTACCGGTCTTTCCTGCTACTTCTACCTCTAAATCATTGAACGAATCCAGATTCTGAACAACCATCCGCATACCGGAATGAATAGCATTCCATGTGGAACCTGAAATATCGCTCATTTCATTTTTTACCGTCGGAGAATATTCTTTTACGGTATTGCCGTCTTTATCAACGACTTTCTTCAAAAGAGTCTCATTGTAAACCGCACCGGAATTGGCAACTGCTGTCACATATCGTGCCAGCTCGGTGGTAGTAAAGTTGTGATTACTCTGTCCGATGGCAGCCGTAACCGGATATTCCGTGGCAATCTGCGGTTCATTTTCCGGGATTTCAATTCCCGTGGTGGAATCCAATCCATACATAGAGGCATATTTGCTGATGGTTTCGATACCCTTTTCCTCATTGTAATTATCTCCGGTGGAACTTAACTGGTAGCCCACCTCGTAGAAGAAATAGTTACATGAATCTCGAATTGCCTCGGAAACATTGATACTTCCGTGAGTAGACGGATAAATCCAACATTTCGGTCCGTTTTCAAACCGTTCAAACTGTCCCTTATCCACAATATGGGTTCCGGTGGTAATGACACCCTCCGTCAGACCTGCTGTGGAGGTTACCATTTTAAAGGTGGAACCCGGTGCGGTTCTCTGCTGTGTAGCATAATTGTATAACGGAAGGGAACCACAGCTATTTAAATATGCATAATAGTCACTGTCAACGGAGTTGGCAAGCCTGTTGTTGTCGTATCCTGGATAGGAAACGATGGCGAGGATTTCTCCGGTATTAACATCCGTAATGACGGAAGAACCGGAACAAGGATCCAGTCCCAACTGTCCCGGAGTAATCTCCAACGACTGTATTTTGGATTTTACAAAACTGTAAGCACTGACGGAGCCGTTGTTTAGTGCAGCAACCTGTGCCTCGTCATAAGGAAGTACTCCCTGATTATATAAAATCACACAAAGCTGTGTTCCGCTAATCTGATTCTTGCGAATCATATATTTGTAAACCAATTTTTCAAAATCGGAATCTTCCTGCAAATCCTCCATGATATACTTAGACAGGGCATCAAAGACCTCGTCGGAATCGGAATACTTGTTTTCTACACTAAACTTGGTAATGTCTATCCAGCTTTTGGAAATGGCATGGGTCAGATATTCATTTAGAGAAATTTCCCCTTCCTTCCATGCTTTGTAGACTTCATCCGAAATGTCAATAGCATCTGTGTCTAAAATATCTTCGGCTTTCAGGCGATTAATAATTTCTGTAATATAATCCTGTTCTTCTTCTGCCATATTGGCAAAAGGAGTTTTATCATTACCGGAAAGAATCCCGTTTAACTCAGATAATACGGCAGTCTGAGCAGACTCATATGCCTGCTGTACTTCCCGTTCTGTGTCACTGGCATCACTTTCTGTAAAATGACTGGTACGGATTAAATGATTGTCGATGAAGGCAAAATAAACATCATCGATAGGAATCTTAATATCAGAAGCAGAACCGGTAGGTGTATATTCCTTGATATTTTCAATTTTAGAATACAGGACACCGGCAATTTCCTGTTCCAATAAATCGTAAACAGCTTTGGTTAAATCTGCATCTATGGACAGATAGACATCATTTCCTGCCGTTGGCTCTTTTCTTTCCAAAATGTCAATCACTCTACCTACATTATCTACGGAAACCTTCTCTTTTCCCTTGGTTCCCTGCAATTCCTTGTCCATAACCTGCTCAATGCCGGATTTACCCACCACATCCGTAAGGCTGTAAGAATCATCTTCTTTGGATAAACTCTCATATTCCTCTACGGAGATTTTTCCAGTATAACCGATGAGATGGGCAAAATATTTGCTGTCATTATAACGGCGGACGGTCTCTTCACTGACGTCCATTCCCTGTAATTCATCTCCGTTTTCACTGACATAGGCAACGGTTTTGTCGCTGACGCCGGTGGCAAGAGTTGTCAGAACATATTTCTGATAGCTGTTTTGGGAAATGGCATATCTGAGGACAATAATCCGGTAACGGTCATTTTCATCATATTTGGAAGAAACCTGATAACGCTCCTTGGCAAGATAATCGATAACCTGCTTCGGTGTTGCCTCTGCTTCATTGTATCCTAAGTCCCTATTATACTTTAAATCTTCTGTCGAAGTATGGTCGTAAATGTCAGCAAGAAACCGCTTTAAGGTGGAACCCTTGACGGTATACTGATATCCCTCCGACTCCGAATAGGAGATATAGAAATCATTTTTGATGGAATCTCCGTTTTCATCTAAAACCCTGATGAAACGGTACATTTCGCTGTTAAGAGACTTGTTTTTTTCCTTGACACTGTCATAGGTGCCGTTATCCTCAAAGGTAATGGCATAGGCAAGTTCATTGTATGCCAAAAGCTTACCGTTTCTGTCGTATATATTGCCTCGGGTACTGCTGAGTTCCCTGGTTTTTTCAATTTTTAAGGTGTAATTATCCAAATATTCCTGTCCGTTGATAATTTGCAGACGGAATACCCGCGAAAGCAAAAGGAATGACAGAATCAGCATGATGATGGTCAGAACCAACAGTCTGGATTTTAAAACTTTGGATACTACTTCTTTTATTTTATCAAACAAACTTCGCTGCACTCCTTTTTTCGATTTTTTCTAAATGCTGATTGATTTTCAGCAGAATAAAATATAATCCCAATGTAATTACAAGAGTATAGACCATCTCCGGTATAATGATGTGTCCCAGATAATATCCGAAATGTACTTTTTTCCGAGGAAGAAAACGAAGCAGATACATAATCATTCCCAACACCAGATCACTTCCCAGAATCAGCATCATAGGCAGCTTAATATCATCCGGATAAAAAATCTTGCGGAACATACCGTTGATATAGCCGATAACCATATAGACTATGGTATAAAAGCCAAAGACATCTCCAAAAAAGATATCCAATAACAATCCGCAAAACAGTCCAATCCACATTCCCTCTTTCCGTCCTCGCATAAACCCGAAGGAGGAAACTACCACAATCAGAAGGTTTGGGGAAATAGACGCAAAAGACAGAGCCTGAAAAACAGTACTCTGTAGTAAAAAACATATTACAATGATAAAAAATATCGTTACTTTTCTTCTCATATTACAATCTACTCCGTGTCTGCTACGGCATCTGTCTTTTTGTCCAGAATAACCAGAACTTCTCTCAGATGTTCAAAATCTGCGGAAGGAGTGATGGTTCCCGATTTGGTAATATTATTGGAATCCATTTTTGCTTCGCTGATGTAACCGATGGAAATACCCGGAAGATATTTGTCACTGACATTGGAGGTTACAATCTGGTCTCCTTCTTTGATTTGGTTTTCCGTGTCTTTCAGTTCTGAAAACTGTATCACACGGTCTTCATTCATGGATTTTAAGTCACCCTTTACAATACAGCTGTCAGAGGTGGATAATACCATTCCGCTGACCTTGCTGTTATCATCAATGATGGAACGTACCTTGGCATAATGAGGTCCCACATCAATGACAATTCCCACCAATCCGCTGCCGGCAATGACATTCATATCCTTCTCAATGCCGTCTTTGGAGCCTTTGTCAATTAAAAATATATTGAACCAGTTACTTCCACCTTTGCCGATGACATGGGCTCCGGTTTTTTTATAATTGGAATACTGCTGGTCCAACTGATAGAGGTTTCTTAAATCCTCCAATTCATATTGCTCCAGCTTGGTCGTATTTAATTCGGTTGTCAGCTTTTCTACCTGTTCCTGTAGCTTCTCGTTCTCATCCATAACTTCTTCCAAAGTCTGAAAACGGTCAGATTTATTGGAAAAGAAGGTGCCTACGGAATTGATTCCCTTCTGCATAGGAACAAAGATATAGCTTGCTACGGAATTTAATGGTCCGCCGGAGGTTCCGGCAGAATAAGAAAGAAAAATCACAAAAATGAAAATTCCGCATAATCCCAGCAACAGATATCGTGCCGGTATTGAAAATTTTGTTTTTTTACGTTTCATAAAAACCTCTATTTATAAATCTTAGTTTTCATGGTAAAGGTCAGGTGTTTAAATTTGTCGTCGGATACGATTTTGTTCAGACCTCTCACCACGGTTTCCTCCGGATTTTCACAGCAATTTACCCTGATACCGGTAATCTGTGTAAAAAGTTCATCCAGTTTGTGGATTTTGGAACTTCCGCCGGTAATATAAATTCCGGAGTGAATAATATCTTTTGCCAATTCAGGCGGGGTTTTTTCCAGAATCATTTTGATGGAATTGCAGATGGAATTCAGGTTGTCCTTGATGGCATCATATACCACCGCCGCAGAAATCTCTTTTTCAATCGGAAGGCCGCTGACTAAATCTCTTCCCACAATAGTCATGCTGTTCTCTTCTCCCGGAATACCACATCCCAGTTCTTCCTTCAATGACATGGCGGTTTTTTGACCGATGACAAGGCTGTAGGTGCGTTTCAGATGAGAAATAATGGATTCGTCAATACGGTTTCCACCGAAATGAAGCAAATCGCTTAACACCAGTCCTCCCAGAGAAATTACGGAAATTTCCGTTGTATCGGCTCCAATATCTACCACCATAACGCCGGTAGGTTCATTGACATCCAAGTCTAATCCCACGGCATCTGCCAAAGGCTTTTCGCATAAAAGCACATTCTTTGGTTTGGATTTGCTCTTATAAAACAAATCGTAAAAAGCTTTCTTTTCCACCTCTGTAATGTCAGTAGGAACAGCCACTACAAACTCCGCACCTCTGACTTTTCCCTTGGCGTATTTTTCCAAAAATTCAAAAATCATAGTCTGCATATTGGCATAGTCAGCAATGACACCGTTTACCACCGGAAAGGTCACATTGATATTTTCCGGTGCTTTTTCATACATGGCGTAAGCAGCATCTCCGTATGCGTACATCTGATTCTTATTCACTACTGCGATTGTATTTTTTTCGTTTAAAACTTTGCCGGTTGCCTTGCAATATACCTTCATATTGCTGGTTCCCAAATCAATTCCGAATGTATTGCTCATCGTATTCTCCCTTTTGACTATATCTGTCCGTTTTCTCTAAAGCTGTAATAACAGTGATCTCCAATGATGATGTGATCTGCCAGTGGAATCTGCATATACTCTCCGCATTTTGCCAGAGTATCCGTTACCCGGAAATCAGCAGGACTGGGATCAGGTTCACCGCTTGGATGATTGTGCAGCAGAATAATATATGCTGCGTTGTGTGTAATTGCCGTATAAAAAATCTCCCGTGGTGAGACTACAGAAGTACTGATACTCCCTATGGAAACAATCTGTTCCGTAATCAGTCTACCCTTGTTTGAGAAAAGACTAACCATTAAAATTTCTTTTGTTTCATGACACATCTGTTCCATATAATACGCTGCCACAGATGAGGCATTCTGTAAGGTCACCTGTTCTTTGGCGGAAAGACGGCTGAGTCGCTTGCAAAGCTCTGCAATGCATTTGAGCTGAATGGATTTTACCCTGCCGATTCCCGGAAGGCTCATCATCTCCTCCTTACTCATGGAGTATAGATTTAAAAGTCCACCGCCCTGATATCGCAGAAATTCTTCTGCCAATTCCACTGACTGTATTCCGTTGGTTCCGGTTCTTAAAATTACTGCCAGAAGTTCTGCGTCCGACAGGTATCCGGTTCCCCGCTCAAAACATTTCTCATAAGGTCTTTCCGTATCCGGCAAATCTTTTACAGTATGATGTTTTTTCATAGAATCCTTTCCACTCTCTCGGAACAAGAATTATGTAAACCCCAAAACTGTAAAACACATATAATTTATATTAACACATCTTATCTTTGTCTACAAGATTTCTATCATAAAGTTTTTGTAAAGACATAAGGATACCTAATTTTGCATGATACCATGTTAAACCGCCCTGAAAA
>USPJ01000046.1 GCA_900556645.1 uncultured Lachnospiraceae bacterium | reverse complement strand
TCAATGGTAGAGCACTCGGCTGTTAACCGAGTTGTTGTAGGTTCGAGCCCTACTCAGGGAGCTTTTAAAAACAGTCTTTTGACTGTTTTTTTATTGACTGTTATTTTTGCACTTGAAATAGAACAATTAGCAAAAATTGTATTAAATTGTATTTGCTAAAATACACTTTTTTCTTAAATAAATATTGCACGGGATATTTTATAATGTTATACTTCTAATGAACATAAAAGTTACTACTATTAAGGAGGATATACTAATGTTAGACATGGAACAGTGGGCTGGATTTGAAGGCCGTATCTGGAGAGAAGAAGTTAACGTTCGTGACTTCATTCAGAAGAATTATAAGCCATATGATGGCGATGAGTCATTCCTGGCTGAACCAACAGACGCAACTAATAAGTTATGGGGTGCATTACAGAAATTACAGAAAGAAGAACGTGAAAAAGGTGGCGTTCTTGACTGTGAAACAGAAGTTGTATCAGGACTTACTGCATATGGACCTGGATATATTGATGAATCAATGAAAGATCTTGAACAGGTTGTAGGTCTTCAGACAGACAAGCCTTTAAAGAGAGCTTTTATGCCATATGGTGGTATCAGAATGGCAGAGCAGGCAGCAGAAAGCTACGGATATGAAATCAATCCTGAACTTAAGTACGTATTCGAGAACTACATGACAACACATAATGATGCAGTTTTCGCAGCATATACAAATGAAATGAAATTAGCTCGTAAGACACACGTAGTAACAGGTCTTCCTGATACATACGGACGTGGACGTATCGTAGGCGATTATCGTAGAGTTGCATTATATGGTATTGATTACCTTATTGCACAGAAGGAAGCTGATAAGGCTAATTGTGGATGCGGTAACATGTATGATGATGTAATCAGACTTCGTGAAGAAATCGCTATGCAGATTACTGCATTAAAGGGAATGAAAGAAATGGCTAAGAGCTATGGCTATGATATTTCATTACCAGCTAAGAATGCTAAGGAAGCCTGCCAGTGGTTATACTTCGGTTACCTTGCAGCTATTAAGACACAGAACGGTGCAGCAATGTCTGTAGGACGTGTTTCTACATTCCTTGATATTTATTTTGAAAGAGATTTAGCTAATGGTGTTCTTACAGAATCAGAAGCTCAGGAAATCATCGATCATATGACAATGAAATTCCGTATGGTTAAGTTCGCAAGAATTCCTTCATACAACCAGTTATTCTCAGGAGATCCTACATGGGCTACTCTTGAAGTTGGCGGTATCGGAATGGATGGTCGTTCAATGGTTACTAAGACTGACTACAGATTCCTTCATACACTTGAGAACATGGGACCTTCACCAGAACCAAACCTTACAGTACTTTACTCTTCAAGACTGCCAGAGAACTTCAAGAAGTTCGCAGCTCTGATTTCGGTTGAAACAAGCTCAATCCAGTATGAGAACGATGATGTTATGCGTCCGGTATGGGGCGATGACTACAGCATCTGCTGCTGTGTATCTGCTACAGAGACAGGTAAAGAGATGCAGTTCTTCGGCGCTCGTGCAAACCTTGCAAAATGCCTTCTGTACGCTATCAACGGTGGTGTTGATGAGAAGACAAAACAGCAGGTAGGACCAAGCTATCAGCCGATCACTTCTGAATATCTTGACTATGATGAAGTAATTGCAAAATATGACAAAATGATGGACTGGCTGGCTCATCTGTATGTCGGAACACTGAACATGATCCACTACATGCATGACAAATACTACTATGAAGCAGCAGAGATGGCTCTGATCGATACAAAGGTTGAGCGTTCTTTCGCAACAGGTATCGCAGGATTCTCTCATGTAGTAGACTCCCTGTCCGCTATCAAATATGCAAAAGTTAAAGCAATCCGTGACGAAGACGGAATCACAACAGATTTCGTAGTAGAAGGTGACTTCCCACGTTATGGTAACGATGATGACAGAGCAGATGAGATCGCAACAACACTGCTTTCTACATTCCTTGAGAAACTGAAACACATCCATACCTATCGTGATTCCAAGCCAACCACATCCATCCTTACCATCACATCCAACGTTGTTTATGGTAAAGCTACAGGATCTCTTCCGGACGGAAGAAAAGCCGGTGAGCCTCTGGCACCGGGAGCTAACCCGTCTTACGGCGCAGAGCAGAACGGACTTCTTGCTTCCCTGAACTCTGTTGCAAAACTTGACTATGAGGATGCCCTTGACACCTATACGGCATTAATTAAATATGACAAGAAAAATGCAAATGCCTACTTCCTTAGAGGTAGTGTTTATCTGAATACCAATCAAGGCAAAAAAGCCTTAAAGGATTATGAAAAAGCGGTGGAAGTAGATTCCGGAAACTATGAGATGTATGAGGGAATCTATCAAAATCTGAAAAACAGCGGACAGGAAGAGGAGGCTGTAAAATATCTGGAAAAGGCTCTGGACATCAAGCCGAAGGAAGGAGCAGATTATGCACAGCGGGGACACATCTATTATCTGATGGAAGACTATGACAATGCCAAGAAGAATCTGGACAAAGCCATTGATAAGAATGATAAGACAGCTCTGCTTTATCTGGCGGAGGTTTACAATGCTTTGGGACAAGTGGAAAATGCACAGGCACTATTAGAGAATTATGTTAAGGACAATGCCGGAGACAGTGAAGCGTTAAACACCTTGGGAATGATGCAGCTCAATGACGGGAACTATGAGGATGCATTAAAATATTTTGAACTGGGTTTAAAAGTCAAAAATGCACCAAACCGACAGGAACTGTTAAAAAACCAGATTGCAGCCTATGAATATATGGGAGATTTTGAATCTGCGAAAGAAAAGATGAAGAGCTATCTCAAGGAGTATCCGAATGATGAGAGTGCCCTTCGGGAGGAAACTTTCTTAAAGACAAGATAGGAGAAAAAGATGGCTTTATATGAAATAGAAGATGCTCTGGAACGGGTATTGCTGATAGGAGTCTCGGAACAGGACGGGGACGATGCAGAGGATTCCTTGGAAGAACTGGCAGAGTTGGTGCATACTGCGGGAGCTCAAGTGGTGGGAACCCTGATTCAGAAAAGGGAGCGGATTCATCCGGGAACCTATGTGGGAACCGGAAAGGTGGCAGAGATTGCAGAACTTTTGAGAACCACGGGAGCCACCGGAATCGTCTGTGACGATGAACTGACTCCGGCACAGCTTAAAAATCTGGAAAATATGTTAGATACAAAAATCATGGACAGAACCTTGATTATTTTGGATATCTTTGCGGCAAGGGCGACCACCAGCGAGGGAAAAATACAGGTGGAGCTGGCCCAACTGAAATACCGCTTGAGCCGTCTAAGCGGATTGGGACGTTCCCTGTCCCGACTGGGCGGAGGAATCGGAACCAGAGGTCCCGGAGAGAAAAAACTGGAGATGGATCGCCGGTTGATTAACAGTCGTGTGGCACAGTTAAATCGGGAACTAAAGGAAGTGCAGATGCACCGGGAGGTTACCAGAGCCCAGAGAAAGCGGACCGGGATACCTGTGGTGGCAATCGTAGGCTATACCAATGCGGGAAAATCCTCATTGTTGAATAAATTAACCAATGCGGATGTTTTAGAGGAGGATAAGCTGTTTGCAACCTTAGACCCCACCACCAGAGTGTTGGAACTGGGAAAGAATCAGGAAGTTCTTTTGACGGATACCGTAGGATTTATACGAAAACTGCCTCATCATCTGATACAGGCATTCCGAAGCACTTTGGAAGAGGCAAAATATGCAGACATCATACTACATGTTGTGGATGCCTCCAATCCTCAGATGGATAAGCAGATGCATATCGTATACGAAACATTAAGGGAATTGGAGGTTACCGGAAAAAAGGTAATTACCGCATTTAATAAAACGGACCGGACAGACATTCCACAGCCACTTTTGGATTTTAAAGCAGATAAGACCTTGCATATCTCTGCAAAAACAGAGGAAGGTTTGGAAAAGTTAAAGGAAGATTTAGAGGAACTGTTACGGGAAAATAAACGCTTAATCGAAAAAATCATTCCTTATCAGGATGCCGGAATCATACAGCAGGTTCGCACAAAAGGTGAACTGTTAGAGGAAGAATATCGAGAAGACGGTATTTTTATACGGGCTTACGTACCCACAGAATTTCACTATATATAGAAAGTTCTTAAAAAATAGAATACTATATATAGTGTTTTTTGTATTGACTTCAAATTTGATATTTGATAGAATAAATCTACACGGAACGGATGAAATGTCTGAAGAGAAGTCTGGAGGGTGAAAAAGAAAATGTTTGACGTACAAAAAAGAGATGGAGAGATTGATGATTTTAATCTGGTAAAAATCCGGGCTGCCATTGAGAAGGCGTTCAAGGCAACCAAAAAGGAATATACCGATGAGATTATAGAACTGTTGAGTCTTCGGGTTACCGCAGATTTTCAGCCGAAAATCGAAAACGGATTGATTCACGTAGAGGATGTGCAGGATAGTGTGGAGACTGTTTTGGAGCAGGCAGGCTACACCGAGGTTGCCAAAGCCTATATCCTTTACCGTAAACAGCGTGAAAAAATGAGAAACATGAAATCCACGATTTTGGATTACAAAGATATTGTGGACAGCTATGTGAAGGTAGAAGACTGGCGTGTAAAAGAAAATTCTACCGTTACCTATTCTGTAGGAGGATTGATTCTCAGCAATTCCGGTGCCGTAACAGCCAATTACTGGCTTTCTGAAATCTATGACGAGGAAATTGCAAACGCACACCGCAACGGTGACATCCATATCCACGATTTGTCCATGCTGACAGGCTACTGTGCCGGATGGTCTTTAAAACAGTTGATTCAGGAAGGCTTAGGCGGAATTCCGGGTAAGATTACATCTTCTCCGGCAAAGCACTTATCCGTACTCTGTAACCAGATGGTAAACTTCCTTGGAATCATGCAGAATGAGTGGGCAGGTGCACAGGCATTCTCATCCTTTGATACATACCTGGCTCCTTTTGTAAAAGCGGACAACCTCAGTTATGGGGAAGTCAAAAAATGCATCGAGTCCTTTATCTACGGTGTGAATACACCAAGCCGTTGGGGAACTCAGGCTCCGTTTTCCAATATTACATTGGATTGGACCGTGCCAAACGATTTGGCAGAGCTTCCAGCAATCGTAGGCGGCAAAGAGATGGATTTTAAATATAAAGACTGTAAGAAAGAGATGGACATGGTCAACAAGGCATTCATCGAGACTATGATTGAGGGAGATGCCAACGGACGCGGTTTTCAGTATCCGATTCCGACCTATTCCATTACCAGTGATTTTGACTGGTCCGATACGGAAAATAACCGTTTGTTATTTGAAATGACTGCAAAATACGGAACCCCGTATTTTTCAAATTATATTAACAGCGATATGGAGCCGAGTGATGTTCGTTCCATGTGCTGTCGGCTTCGTTTGGACTTAAGAGAGCTGCGGAAGAAATCCGGTGGATTCTTCGGTTCCGGCGAGAGTACCGGTTCTGTAGGCGTTGTTACCATCAACCTGCCGAGAATCGCATATCTTTCCAAGGATAAAGAGGAATTTTACGAGAGATTAGACCATATGATGGATATTGCTGCCCGTTCCTTAAAAATTAAGAGAGGCGTAATTACCAAATTGTTAGACGAGGGACTGTATCCATATACCAAACGTTATCTGGGAACCTTCGACAACCACTTCTCCACCATCGGTCTGATTGGAATGAATGAAGTGGGATTGAATGCAAAATGGCTGGGCAAGGATTTAATCCATGAGGAAACCCAGGAGTTTGCAAAGGAAGTGCTGAACCATATGAGAGACCGTCTCAGTGATTATCAGGAGGAATACGGAGACCTTTACAATTTAGAGGCAACTCCGGCAGAATCCACCACCTATCGTCTGGCAAAGCATGACAAGAAACATTATCCGGATATTATTACCGCAGGACATGAGGGAGATACACCGTATTACACCAACAGTTCCCATCTGCCGGTGGACTATACATCAGATATCTTCGATGCCCTGGATATTCAGGACGAATTACAGACCTTATATACATCGGGAACCGTATTCCATGCATTTCTGGGAGAAAAACTGCCGGATTGGAAGGCTGCAGCAAGTCTGGTTCGTAAGATTGCAGAAAATTATAAGCTGCCTTACTATACAATATCCCCGACCTACTCCATTTGTAAGGAGCATGGTTATATTGCAGGAGAACATTACAAATGTCCGCACTGCGGTAAGGATGCCGAGGTATATAGTCGTATTACCGGTTACTACCGTCCGGTACAGAACTGGAACGATGGTAAGTCTCAGGAGTACAAGAATCGGAAGTTGTATGATATCGAGAACTCCGAGCTGAAACGGGTAAAGACAAATCTTGTGACCATTTCTCACAATGAGGTAAAGGTAGAGCCGCAGGAAAATATCAAATACCTGTTTACTACGAAGACTTGTCCGAACTGTGCCATGGCAAAAGAAATGCTGTCCGGCGAAAGCTATCAGATTATTGACGCTGAGGAGAATGAAGAACTGGTGCAGAAGTACGGAGTTATGCAGGCACCGACACTGGTAGTCATTGAAAACAGCAAGGCGAAAAAATATGTGAATGCTTCCAATATTAAAAAATATGTGGAAGAAAAATAGGGAATGAGAAAATTTTTAGAGCTGTGTCGAAAAAGGACACAGCTCCCTTTTTATTTATTTGTTAGATATTGCGGTAGAACCAGCCTCGTGATACAATGATTCTGGATAAGTCTGCTATCAGGACAAACACGAAAGTGAGGTTGATTATGACAATTCTGATTAAAAACGGACATGTAGTGGACCCGGATACGGGTACAAACGAAGTAATGGATGTATTTCTCTCGGAGGGGAAGATTACAGAAGTGGGAAAGAATCTCAAAAAGAAGGCAGAGCGGACAGTAGATGCTGCGAACTGCTATGTTATGCCGGGATTCATTGACCTTCATGTACACTTGAGAGATCCGGGATTAGAGCATAAAGAAACGGTTGAAACCGGAGTAAAAGCGGCAGCCAGAGGCGGCTATACCACCATTCTGGCAATGCCCAATACCAAGCCGGTGGTGGACGATGGAGATGTGGTACAGTATGTTCACAAGAAGGCAGAAAGTGCGGGATTGGCACGAGTGTTTCAGGTAGGAGCCGTTACCAAAGGACAAAAGGGGAAAGAACTGGCGGATATCCGGGGAATGGTGCAGGAAGGAAGTCCGGCAATCAGCGAGGACGGAAAATCTGTCATGGATGCCGCTTTGTATCGGGACGGTATGCTTGAAGCAGCGCGTCTGGGCATTCC
>USPJ01000045.1 GCA_900556645.1 uncultured Lachnospiraceae bacterium | reverse complement strand
TATATTCCCGCGGTACCACCCGCATTGAAAAATCATGGCAATCACAACTTTTCCACGCAAAAAATAGGCATGCTCATTACCGGCAAGCAATGTGCCGTTCAAAGTCTCCACAATATTTTTATACTGGGTTCTGGCTCTGGATAAAATATGATTATCATATACATCCATATAGGACTGTGCAATATCCCCTGTGATGATAAGTCCTTCTAATTTATCCGCTGCATTTACCACCGGCAGCGTTACCACATTCTCGGTTTTCATTAATTCCCATGCCCGTTTTAAGGAAATGTGGCTGCTCACGCCTGCTGTTTTGCGAAAAGCGATATCTTTTGCCTGTGCTCCGGCATCTTCTGCATACTCCGGTGGCTCCACTCCAAAATGTTCCAAGACATATCTGGTCTCTTCATTGATGGCTCCTGCCCGTTTTGGAATATACTGATATCCGTCCTGAAGCTGATTCTTCAGATTCGCATAACAAATTGCCGCACATATGGAATCCGTGTCTGGATTCTTATGTCCGATGACCCATACTTTATTTTCCTGTTGATACTCCAATTTTTTCCCTCACTTATTACAATAGTTCCGTTAAAAATTGAGTACTCCGAATAAGTTCAACAAAATTGCTATAGTTGCACCCAGATTTACAATCAGCAAACCAATCACTGCTCCCAAAGGATTCTTGATTTTCTGCATACTTTCATCTGCAATTTCAACCCCTTTTTGATTCTCTGAAAATTCGTCAAAAAGACCCTGAATATTTCGGTAGCATTTTACATTTTCTGTATGTACCTTTTCGGATACGTCAGTTTTAACTGTGTTTAATCCTGTAGTTACATCCCCCAGAACCTGCTTAATCTCTGCTGTATTGGCATTCTGCTGTTCTTCAATCTTTTTCAGCAGTCCGTCTACCTGCTCTTCTACATTCCCCACAAGTGAATCTGCTTCTTTTTGACGCTCATCCAATACCAATTTCAGTTTAGAAGCTTTGCTCTCTCTTTCGTCTACCAAAAGCTGCAATTCTCTGACCTTTGTCTCCTTTGTATTAATCAGCTCCTGCAACTGCTCTGCTTTTTCTCTGAATTCATCAATCTGTTTTAATAAATAATCGTCCATATCCTTCTCCTCTTTTTCACTCCGTATTTTAACCTGACGGCTTATTGGTTTTTGTTTTCTTTTCATTATCAGCCGCATAAGCCGACTCCTCCTATGAAACACATTCTGCGTTTATTCTATCATCTAATTTTAGATTTGTCCACAGTGGGATACATTCTATTCCTTTATCGATTTCTGTATAAATTCTACAAACTCCTGCTCCGGCAAAGGTTTGGAAAAATAATATCCCTGAATAAAATCACATTCCATCTCCGTAAATTTATCTAAAGTTTCCTTGGTTTCCACACCTTCTACCACGATTTCCATTCCTATTTCCTTTAACATACGAATGGTGTTTTTTAACACTATCTTTATTTTGGGGTCATCTACTCTGTCCGCAAGGCTCTTATCCAATTTGACAATACGGAAGGGAAGCGACATGATTCTGCTTGCAATTTTAAGACCTTCCATACTTTTCCTTTAAATCAAAAAAGACCACAAGCTAATGCCTGTGGTCTTCTTTTATATTTTTAAGAAACAATCTTACTGCTCTCCACCGTATAATGTGATGAGTTTGTTCAGGTACTCATAACGCTCTTTTGCAGTCTCCTCAGATTTTGCAAATAATTCTTCTGCTCTTTCTGGGTTAAATCTTGCTAATGCGTTGTAACGAACCTCTCCGTTTAAGAATGCTTTGTAGTCTCCTGTCGGAGCTTTGCTGTCTAATGAGAATGCAGGTTTGCCTTCCTCTTTGAGAGCTGGGTTGTAACGGAATGTATGCCAGTAACCAGCCTCAACAGCTAATTTCTCCTCTGTCTGAGCTTTGCTCATACCAACCTTGATACCATGGTTGATACATGGAGCGTAAGCGATGATAAGTGATGGTCCCGGATATGCCTCTGCCTCTGCGATTGCTTTTACGCACTGATTGTAATCAGAACCCATAGCAATCTGTGCAACATATACATAACCGTAGCTCATTGCGATGGAAGCTAAGTCTTTCTTCTTAACCTCTTTACCGCCTGCTGCGAACTGTGCAATAGCACCTGTCGGTGTAGCTTTAGAAGACTGTCCACCTGTATTGGAGTAAACCTCTGTATCGAATACCATGATGTTTACATCCTGTCCACTTGCTAATACGTGGTCAACACCACCGAATCCGATGTCGTATGCCCAACCGTCACCACCAAAGATCCACTGTGATTTCTTAGCTAAGAAATCTTTCTCAGCAAGGATTTCTTTGGAAGCGTCACATCCGCAAGCCTCTAATGCTGCGATTAATTTATCTGTAGCAGCTCCGTTGGTAACACCACTGTTGAAGGTGTCTAACCATTCCTGTCCGGCAGCTTTTACATCAGCATTCTTTCCTTCTGCTACTAATGCTTCGATTTTCTCCTGTAATTTAGCTCTTACAGCTTTGTGTCCTAATAACATACCATAACCAAACTCAGCAGCATCCTCGAATAAGGAGTTAGACCATGCAGGACCCTGTCCTTTTTCGTTTACTGTGTATGGTGTAGATGGTGAGGAGTTACCCCAGATAGAAGAACATCCTGTTGCGTTAGCGATGTACATTCTGTCACCAAATAACTGTGTAATCAATTTAGCGTAAGGTGTCTCACCACATCCGCCACAAGCTCCTGAGAACTCAAGCAATGGCTGTTTGAACTGAGAACCTTTTACGGTTGTCTCTTTGAATTTCTCTACAACTTCCGGTTTCTTTGCTACTGTTAAACCGAAATCGAAGAATTTCTGCTCTTCTACATTTGCTTCGCAGTTCTCCATTGTAATTGCTTTTTCCTTTGCAGGACATACATTTACACAAGAACCACATCCTGTACAGTCAAGTGCTGATACAGTGATTGCAAATTTATATCCAGGCATTCCGTTCATGTCTTTCATCTGCATTCCTTCCGGAGCCTTTGCAGCTTCTTCCTCGGTCATTGCAACCGGACGGATAACTGCGTGAGGACATACATAAGAACAGATGTTACACTGGATACAGTTCTCTGAATGCCATACAGGAACGTCTACTGCGATACCACGTTTCTCGAATGCTGCAGCACCGGATGGAGTCTGACCATGCTCGTACTCTTTTACAACAGAAACAGGAATCTTGTTACCTTCCTGAGCGTTTACAGGAATCTGAATATTATTAACGAAATCTACAACGTCTTTTCTGTCACCTGTTGCTACCTGTGCAAAGCTCTCGTCTTTTGCATCTTTCCAGCTTGCAGGTACATCAATTTTAACAACGCCTGTTGCTCCGGCATCGATAGCGTCATAGTTCATCTGTACAATCTTGTCACCTTTTTTACCGTAAGTAGCTTTTGCAGCTGCTTTCATTAAGTCGATTGCAGTCTCCTCTGGGATAATCGCTGCCAGTTTGAAGAATGCTGACTGAAGTACGGTATTGATACGTCCGCCAAGTCCGATTTCTTTACCAATCTTGATACCGTCGATGGTGTAGAACTGGATATCGTTCTCTGCGATATATCTCTTAACCTGTCCCGGTAAGTGAGTCTCTAACTCTTCCGGTGTCCAGGAGCAGTTCAGTAAGAATGTTCCGCCCGGTACTAATTCCTGAACCATGTTGTACTTACGAACATAAGAAGGATTGTGGCATGCTACGAAGTTTGCCTGTTTGATTAAGTAAGTAGACTTAATCGCTTTCTTACCGAAACGTAAGTGAGACATGGTAACACCGCCGGACTTCTTGGAGTCGTAATCGAAGTATGCCTGTGCATACATATCTGTGTTGTCGCCGATAATCTTGATGGAGTTCTTGTTTGCACCAACAGTACCGTCAGCACCCAGACCCCAGAATTTACAGTTGATGGTTCCTTCCGGTGTGGTTACAGGATCCTCTGTTACCTCTAAGGAAAGATTTGTAACATCATCGTAAATACCGATGGTGAATTTCTCTTTTTCTGTGTTGTTGTATACAGCAATAATCTGTCCAGGAGTTGTATCCTTAGAACCTAAGCCGTAACGTCCGCTTGTAATCTTAACGGAATCAAATTTGCTTCCCTTTAATGCTGCTACTACGTCTAAGTATAATGGCTCGCCGAGAGAACCTGGCTCTTTTGTTCTGTCTAATACTGCGATAGTCTTAACAGTGTCAGGAATTGCCTCGATTAAAGCTTCTTTGCAGAATGGTCTGTAAAGACGAACTTTTACAACGCCGACTTTCTCGCCTCTCTCCATTAAGTAGTCGATAGTCTCATCAATGGTGTCACATACGGAACCCATAGCGATGATAACTTTTTCTGCATCAGCAGCTCCGTAGTAGTTGAATAATTTATAGTCTGTACCAATCTTCTCGTTTACTTTGTCCATGTATTTCTGAACGATTGCCGGCATAGCATCGTATGTAGAGTTACATGACTCTCTTGTCTGGAAGAAAATATCCGGGTTCTGTGCAGAACCTAACTGACATGGATGATTTGGATTTAACGCATTCTTACGGAACTCGTCGATTGCGTCCATATCTACCATATCTTTTAAATCTTCGTAATCCCATGTCTCGATTTTCTGAATCTCGTGAGATGTACGGAATCCATCAAAGAAATTGATGAAAGGAAGTTTTCCTTCTAATGCTGCACAGTGAGCAACCGGAGTTAAATCCATTACTTCCTGTACGGATGATTCACAAAGCATTGCAACACCTGTCTGACGGCAAGCATATACATCAGAGTGATCACCGAAGATGTTCAGTGCATGTGTAGCAACACAACGAGCGGATACGTTGAATACGCCCGGAAGTCTCTCACCAGCTACTTTGTACAGGTTTGGAATCATCAGTAATAATCCCTGGGATGCTGTGTAAGTAGTTGTCAAAGCACCTGCTGTTAAAGAACCGTGTACGGTACCTGCTGCACCTGCCTCAGACTGCATCTCTGTTACCTGTACAGGACGTCCGAAGATGTTCTTTCTTCCCTGTGTTGCCCATTCATCTGTAGCTTCTGCCATAACGGATGACGGTGTAATAGGATAGATTGCTGCAACGTCTGTATATGCGTAAGAAGCATGAGCTGCTGCATGGTTACCATCCATAGTTTTCATTGATCGTTTCATGATACTTTTTCCTCCTAATTTTTTATACACCGGCGGCTACCGGCTAATATCTTGTGATATTAAAAAAGAATCAATTTCTTGACAATGTTTTCACAATGTCTCTAATATAGTAATATAAAGAAATTTTGCCAAAAAATCAATACTTTTCCCCAAAATTAATACAGATATTTTTGTTCAAAATCAAGAACACGGATTGGCTCATCAAAAATGTACCCTTGTCCATACTTATAACCACATTCTTTCAAAAATTCTATCTGTTCTTCTTTCTCCACTCCCTCGAAAATAATCTCTTCTTCTGCCAGATGCACCATATCTCCGATGTGCATAATCAACTGCTTTCTCTTTTCAAATAATTCCGTATCCAGAAAACTCTTGTCAATCTTCACCACATCCACATTGATGTCAAAAAGAATATTCAAGGATGAGTAACCGGTTCCAAAATCATCGATAGCAATACGGAATCCCTTTTTCCTCAATTCTACAAGCACTTCCTGCAGTCTTTCCAGTTCCTGCACTGCCACACTTTCGGTAATCTCAAGCTCTAACTGAGAATAATCCACCTCATACTTGTCCGCAATGGCACAGATTTTCTCCACAAAATCCCCCTGCTGTTCTCCAAAATGCTTTCCTGAAAAATTGGAGGAAATCGTCATCCGTTCTTTTCCCTCCTGGTTCCACTTCTCCAGATATTTTACCGTTTCCTCAAAAATATAGAAATCCAAATCATTGATGTAACCAAATTTCTCCAACACCGGCATAAATTCATTGGGATTGTGGTAACGTCCGTCCAGACGCTTCCACCGTGCCAATGCTTCTGCTCCGTATATTTTCCTCTCCTCCAGTAAAAATTTAGGCTGAAGATATATCTCAAATTCTCCGTTTTTCAACGCCGGATAGAAGCTGGCAGCAATGATTCTCTCCCGGTTCTTTTCTTCTTTCAGGGATTCGGAATACACCTGAAGACAAAATGCCTGATCCTTCTTCGTTTCCTTCCTTGCCAAATTGGCATTCTCAATCAGTTCCTCCACATCATAGGTATTGTGTTCCCAGAAGTACACACCGATATTTTCACAGATGTTTCCGCTGGGATATTTCTTCTTCATGTATTCCCGGAATTTCATTTCCCCTTCCAGAATTTTCTTGACACACATCTCCTTAGTTTCTGTCTGAGTAATCATCAAGAACAAATCCGCATATCTACGGCAGGCAAACCGGACACTCGGTTCTGCCATAATATAGTCCGCAATCTTTTCCAGCACCCGGTCTCCTTCACTGTGCCCAAAGTTCTCATTGATATAGGAAAATCCATTGATATCCAGACATACCATGGCATAGACCTGCTCCACTCCCATCAGTGGAAGGCTTTGCTCCACCTTTTTCTTAAAGGTTTTCAAATTATACAAGCCTGTCAACGGGTCCTGTTCCTGCAAATACTGAATCTCATATTCTACCTGCTCCTGATGTCTTCGTATTGCCACAAATACCGCCATCATACGCGTAAATTCATACAAGGTAAGCTCTTCAAACTCCGTCCATTCTCGTGGCTCCTCACAATCGCAGAATATAATGCTTCCCTCCCGATTTTCCGGTTTTCCAAAATAAAACTCCGCATATGCCTTCGCCTGCAGCTCCCGGAATATCTGTTTATCTTTTGTGGAAATGTTTCGCTGGTTGCAATTTGCAACCAATAACCGATCTGTTTTTTTGTACTCCTTCCACATTTCCAGCTTTTTCTCTGCAAAATCAGTTCTCATATATGCGGCACTGCTTGCCCAATAATTGGTCATCACCGCCTGTTCCGCAGTATTTTTATTTTCCTGAAGCATTACCATGTTCAGGTTATATCTTCTTCCCACTCTCTCTAACAACAGATTAATTGTCCCGTCAATGTCTTTGGTATGAGACAGCAGTTCAAAAGAATTTTTCAGGAATTCTTTGTCAAAATGATTTCCCTTTGCTTTCTCTTTTTCTTCCCTCTCTCTTCGGATGGCAGCTATGGCTTTGAAGCTGTTCTTTTTATCCGCAATCTGATAACCGTTTTTTCCGCTCATCTTTGCCTGATACATTGCCATGTCTGCCTTGGAAAACATCTCCTCATAATCCGATGTTTCCCCTTCTCCAAAAAAGGTGATTCCCACACTACAGGTAATGGTCTGTTCCGCGGTACTGCTGGAATATTTCTTCCTAATGGACTCACAGAGGGTCTTTGCTTTTTCTTTGGCATGTTCTACGCTTGTATATTTCAT
>USPJ01000044.1 GCA_900556645.1 uncultured Lachnospiraceae bacterium | reverse complement strand
TAAATTGAAAGTTGAAAATGGAAAATTAAAAATTGTGGTCGGGCAGACAGTTTGCAAAATGCAAATCATTGTCGCCCGACTGTTTTTTTATATATAGAAGTTGTGTTTAAATGTAGGGGCGGATATTAACCTCCCGCCTGATGAATGATTTTGTTTAAACACATATGTTTTGATGTGATAAAAATGGTGTATACCAAATTAAAACATAACATTCATTACATCAAAGAATATGTAGGCAAACAAAAAGACCGAAAAATTGCTTTTTCGACCTTAAATTAATTTTGATTATTCTGTTTTACTGTCGGAGGCGGTGGGGATTTCACCGTGTTTTTCTTCAAAATCCGCAATTTCATTTTTAATCAGATGAAGAAGATACCAATTCATTGACCTGTCATCATACTTTGCGACATACTCAAATTTACGCAACAAATCTTCATCAATGCGTAGTGACAAATGTTTTGGCTTTCCCGTCATAAAATTGCACCTCAAATGAACCTATTATGGGTTTATTATAAGTCCTTATTGTGCTATAATGTAAAAGTGAACCCATAATGGGTTCATAAAAAGGGAGTGCTTTGTTAATGAAAATTGCGGTTATCGGTTCAAGGACGCTTACAGTCAGAAACCTTGAAAAATATATTCCGAAAGATACAACAGAAATCATTTCGGGAGGTGCAAATGGAATTGACAGATGTGCAAAGGAATTTGCGGTAAAAAACAATATCAGATACACGGAATTTCTTCCTGAATATAAAATATATGGAAGATATGCTCCGCTGAAACGCAATCTTGAAATCATTGACAATGCAGATTTTGTTTTGGCTTTCTGGGACGGAAAAAGCAGAGGTACTAAATTTGTTATAGATAATTGCAGAAAAATAAATAACCCGATAAGAGTTTTGATTAGCAAAGGATGTTTATAACATAATGTTATTTCCACATATTACATACTGTTTTCGTCACTCAAAAGTTATGCGTACAAACAAAAATGCATCGGAGCCTTGTTCGGGCGACCGATGCATTTTATTTATCATATTATTTTTTCAAAAGTTATACCATAGGAAACCACATCGGCACTACGGTATTGAAAATAAGGACAGAGCAGATTCCGCAGGTTAAGCCTAAAATCATACCGGCAATAACATCCGTGAGGTAGTGAACACGCAGATAAATTCTTGAAAACGCAATCAACATTGCAAGCATAAGAATCGGCATAAAGGTTATGACTTTGCAACGCATAAGAGCAACCCCGACCATTGCAAACGATGCCGTCGTGTGACCTGACGGAAACGAGTAGAATCTCGGTCTGTCAATAAGCTGTTCGTCATCATCAAGGGTGTGGCAAGGTCGCACACGCTTTACTATATGCTTGATAATAATCTCTCCCATAAGGTGAGCCCACGCAAGTCCGAACACAAAGTTTGCACCTGTTGCCCTCCAGTTGGAGTTTATAAGAAACGGCAGGCAGATTGCCCACCATACAATACCTGCATTGCCTGCACGAGATGCAGTAATCATTATTTTGTTTAGTGCCGGCTTATGAATTCGGGATATGTTATCAAGTACCCTGTTGTCAATGTTTTGAATTCTGCCAAACATAAACACAACTCCTGTTCGTAATATTTATCCTGTCTGTCGCAAAATATGCTTGCAAAACAGGCTGATTGAGCATTCTATCATTACTCATACAGGTTCATTATAACACATTAAAATTCATTTGAACAGATATTTTGCAAAAATTTTACTTAATTTTCAGATTCACCAAATGTGCAATTGACGGAATATTTGCCCCCTGTCCGCTTGATGTCGGACTCATGAGCGCACCCGTTGCCATAAACAGGATGTTTTGAACGAGTCCGTTTTGAAAATCGTCCATAATTTTTGAACAAAGAACCGATGCGGCGCATCCGCAGCCCGAACCGCCTGCATGAACATCCTGATTGGAGCGTTCAAAAATCATCAGTCCGCAATCGTTGTGTTGTTTCCTTATATTGATTCCGTCACGCTCAAGCAAATCATAAAGTGATTTACTGCCGACTTCGCCCAAATCACCCGTAATAATCATATCGTAATCCTCGGGCGATGTTTTGGTATCCTCAAGATAACATTCAAGGGTCTGAGCTGCCGCCGGAGCCATTGCCGCAAAAATTTTAAATCAGTTGGGAATTACTTTGACGGCTTACACCAAGTCCATAGGAGATATTTCCGTTTCTTCTTTGAACTTAGAGGAAATTTTTAACAATGCCCTTTATATGCCGGATGCTGCGGCTGCCGAAAAGGCATCTGCCTATCTGGAGGAATGTATGAAAAACCACGATTCCTCCGGCGGCGTCATAGAATGTATCATTGACGGTATGCCGGCAGGTATCGGGGACCCGGTTTTTGAAAAGTTAGACGCCAACCTTGCCAAGGCCGTCTTTTCCATCGGTGCGGTGAAAGGATTTGAAATCGGCGACGGTTTTCTGGCGTCCTTTGCCAAGGGAAGCGAGAACAACGACCCCTTCTTTTATGATGAAAAAGGCAATGTCTGCAAAAAGACCAATCATGCCGGAGGTATTCTGGGCGGTATGAGTGACGGAAGTCCCATCGTCTTCCGTGCTGCCATCAAGCCTACCCCTTCCATTTTCCAAAAGCAGGAAACCATCAACCGGAAGGGCGAAAACATTGAGATAGAGATTCAGGGCAGACACGACCCGATTATCGTTCCCCGTGCCGTTGTGGTAGTGGAATCTATGGCAGCTCTTACCATTGTGGATTTACTCTTTTCAAATATGAGTGCCAAACTGGATTCCGTTGTGGATTTCTATAGAAAATAGTCTTTAAAGACAAAAAAGGATTGATATTTTAGATGTGCATAATTTCTGTTACAAGAATTTCTATTGTATCACAGTTCTGATAATAGAAATTATACACATCTAGAATCAATCCTTTTTTTCTCTTTATCCTCTTAATGCTTTCAAATCCGGACCTTTTCCTTCTAGCATATCCTTTACTCTTTTTCCTATTAAAGTTGAGTAGATAGGATGTGTCAAAATATAAAAATCCTCATCTTCTATTGCCTGAAATACACTCATTCCAATGCTATCCACCGGGATTCCGGTTGTTATTACATGTTCTGCTGTTGCCTGACCGGCACGGAAGCTTTCGCTTTGATAATATGGGTCGCTTTCTTCTTTGAAACGTTCCGGTCTGTGTTTTTCATAATGATGCAAATCGGTCTGTACAAATCCCGGACAGAGTACTGAGATTTTGATATTTGCATTTATTTTCTGCAAATCATAGCTGACACTTTCAGAAAGTGCAACTGCTGCATGCTTGGTGGTATGATATGCCGGCATGCCATCGGAAGTAATCAGTCCTGCCACAGAGGCTGTATTGATAATATGGCATGGCGTATTCTGCTTAAGCATAATGGGAATTGCCAGATTCATAGCATACACCTGACTCATTACATTCACCTGCACAATCCAGTCCCAATCCCGCATCGGAAGTTCCCATATCACTCCCGGAATAGCTACTCCTGCATTGTTAAACAGCAAATCAATCTGACCGTATTCCTCTATTGCAATATCAATCATTTTTTTCACTTCTTCAAACAAAGTAACATCTGCCTGTAAAGCGATTGCCTCTCCTCCCATACTACAAACCATTTTCTTTGTAAGTTCCACGTCTTCCTTTTCAATGTCCACCAATATCATTTTTATTTTTCGATAGGCACATTCCTTTGCTATTTCTACACCAAAACCGTTTCCCGCACCTGTAATGACGGCAACTTTTCCTTCAAATTCTTTCATCCTTTTTTCCTTTCTCTCTTAAAAAACAAATGCTTTTCCAAATCCATCTTCTACTGCCTCTACAATTCTTCCACCACGTGCCGCATCTCCGATTACACGAACTTCTTCAAAAGCCGCTTCAAATTCCTCTACAAGACTGCGTCTTGGTGTAACTCCTAATGCCAGAATTATTGTATCTGCTTCAATCTCCACTTTTTCACCAGTTGCCACATTTATGGTCAGAACTCCCTTTTCTGTCACTGCTGCCATCTTATGTCCCGGCAAAATCTGCGGCTGGTGTGCCTGTAAACGTCCCATGATATCCATCAAAATAGAAGGATAGATTCCTGCACCAATGGTCTTTGCCATTTCCACAAGTGCCACCGGATGTCCCTCCTCTGCCATCTTTTCAGCTGTTTCACATCCGGTCAGACCGGAGCCAATAACCGCAACTTTTCCTTCCGTTGCTGCCCTTCCACTGAGAACATCCTCTGCGGTCACCACTTTTTTGCTGTCGATTCCCGGAATTGGCGGAATTATCGGCGTTGCACCACATGCCACAAAAACACCTGCGATGGGGCCGGTATAGACGACTGTTTCCGCCAGTCTGTCCAGTGCCTCCTTCTGCTCCAGATAATCTGTATTCAGACGTACTTCTATATTTTCATGTTCTCTTACCTGAGTTTCCATTCCATTTTTTAGTAATGTGATTTTTTCTTTTCTCAAAGGCTTATCTGCCACATTTAAAGTACCTCCCAGCTCTCCTGCTTTTTCAAAAAGAACCACTTTGAACTCTCTGTCTGCCAGCGTCAATGCCGCCTGCATTCCTCCCGGACCGCCTCCAATAACTGCCACCGTTCTTCCGGCACCATTCTTTTCATAATCCTTATATTCCAGTTCTCTTCCCAATCTCGGGTTTACGGCACAGGAAATATGTCTTCCCGTATTCAAGGTCTTAAAACAATGCAGACAGCCAATACAGCTTCGAATCTCATCCTCTCTTCCTGTTTTTGCCTTCATACCCCAGTTCTCATCTGCCAGTTGTCCTCTTCCGATTGCTACAAAATCACAGACTCCTTCTTCTAACAGCTCCTCTGCTACGCATGGCTGTTTTATATTATTTACCGCAATTACCGGTATTTTGACATTTTTCCGAATGGTGGCTGCCAAATGCTTTTTCCAGCCCTGTGGATATGAACCCGGCTCTACAATGGTCGCTCCTGTCTCATAGGTACCTGAACTTACATTGATTGCATCTACACCGTAACTTTCAATGGTTCTTGCAATTTTTACGGTATCCTCTAATTTTAATCCGCCTTCTAAAAATTCATCTGCACTAATCCGAACAGAAATCGGATAATTCGGTCCGCACATATATCGGATTCCTGTAATGATTTCTTCCAAAATCCGAATACGGTTTTTAAAACTGCCACCATATTTGTCCGTTCTTTTGTTGGTATATGGTGATAAAAATTCATTAATCAGATATCCATGTGCTGCATGGATTTCCACTCCGTCAATGCCTGCTGTCTGTGCAATCACCGCTCCTTTGATAAAGGCTTTTACAATTCCTTCGCATTCTTCCGTAGTCAGTGCCCGTGGCATTTCTTTTACCACATTACACATCACTGCAGAAGGTGCTACAATCTGTTTTCCTCCCAGCAGTCTGCTGTATGTCTGTCTGCCCGGATGATGCAGCTGTACAAATACCTTCGTGTCATATTTATGTAATGTATCTGCTAATCTCTGTAATCTTGGTATATCCCTTGACTCTGTTACTGCCAGCTGATTAGACGTTCCTATACCATATACGTCATCTATTCTGGTAATCTCCGTAATAATTAATCCACATCCGCCTTTTGCTCTCTCTTCATAATAGCGGATAATTTCATCACTTGCTTCTCCGGTGGATGTGGCAAGTGAAACTCCCATTGCCGGCATAACGATTCGGTTTTTCAATTCCAATTTTCCGATTCTGCCTTTTTGAAACATTTTTTCGTATTTCATTTTGATTCCTCCATATCTTTTTCTTGTCAGTGTTTCACTGCTTTGTTATAATATTAACACAATGATTTTTTCCCACAAATGTGGGCTTTGACAGATTTTATATGAATTAAACTGTGCATAATGCACAGTCTGAAAGGAGTCCTTTTTTATGCAATTCCGTCATATTATGAAATCCCTAAAAGATGACTATACCATTTCTGTCTGCTCTGAGCAGAATACAGATAAAATTAACGATATTCAGTTGTTAGATCCCCTAGCGGAGTCTTATGACCCGCAGGTACTCTATGTTGCGGACAAACATGCTGTCTCTACCTGTAAAAGCTTTCCGTTACATTTAGTTGCTTCCTGCAATCCCGCAGATTTTCCTACAGAAAATAATTTTGCACTCATTCAGGAGGAAGATTTTTTTGCTGTGTTTAATACTTTACACACACTTTTTTATCAGTCTCTGCAGATTTCCAGCGATTTCTCACAATTAATTGCCATGTCCATACGGGGTGACAGTGCACAGGAAATCGTAAACGCTGCCTCCAAAAAGCTGGGAAACCCGCTCATTATTATTGATAATGGTTTCAAAGTTCTCTTTCATTCTGATATCTGGGAGATACAGGATACACTGTGGCGCGAAAATATCAGCCGCGGTTACTGCACTTATGAATTTATTACAGCAGTAAATCAGATTTCCGATTCTCTGAAAGCTCCTGACAATTCTTCCGCATATACCTTTACCTGCCCTGCTTCGCCACACAGCAAGCTTTGCAGCAAGATTTTCTGGAACGGCTCACAGATTGGTTATGCCATTATGCTGGAAGAACAGACACCTTATAACATCATTCAACAGGAGATGCTGCCCCATGTCAGCTATGTCTTAAGTGATGTTTTAAGCAAACTTCCGGCTTTTTCCGGACTTCATGGTTCCCTAAAAAGCATCCTGCTCTATCAGCTTTTAGACCAACAGCCACAGGAAAACATTGCTATCCGCATAAAATCCTCAGGTATCACTCCTCCTAAATTCATGTGCTGTCTAAGCATATCACATGATACCTTACCGGATACCAAACAATGGGAACGTTTCGCTTCGGAACAGCTTCTCAGACTTCTGCCGGATGCGTCTGTCTGCACTTATGAGCAGCGGCTGATTGCACTCGTTCCAGTAAAAGACATGTTCGGTCCATCCAAAGAAGTTCTGGTATCTCTGCAGGAGCTTCTTCCGAAGATTTCCAGAAACATTTATATCT
This sequence comes from uncultured Lachnospiraceae bacterium, assembly GCA_900556645.1. The sequence goes on along the minus strand of USPJ01000044.1, from coordinate 424 downwards.
CGCAGCCTTATGATGATATCTATATGACCCGTACCTATTATCATCAATGTACATTTTTACAGAAATTTGCTTTGCAAATGGACTTTTCCGGCAAAATTCTTTCCTATGGGGATTATCAGTTTTATGATTTGCTGGAACAGATTTCCGACAAAAGCCGTCTCTACGCCTATATACCACCTGCACTTGGGATTTTAAAGGAATACGACCGTAAAAACGGTACTTCACTTTTTGAGACTCTGGAAACCTATATCCATTGCCAGTACAATGCCACCAAAACAGCTTCTGCTCTGTTTATCCACCGCAACAGTCTCTCTTACCGGATGGAAAAAATAGAAGAGCTGACCCGTATCGATTACAACGATACGAATCAGCTCTTTCACCTGGCTGTTGGTTTTTATATGGAACATTACTTATCTAATTCTTA
>USPJ01000043.1 GCA_900556645.1 uncultured Lachnospiraceae bacterium | reverse complement strand
AGATGAACTTTATTGATGCTACCTGCGTGGTGGAGGGAGAGAAGGTAAGTCTGAAATTTGGAGAGTTTTCTGCTACCTTACCGCCGGTAAAGGCTAAGAAGCTCATTGACGGAGGTTACAACGGAAAAACCGTGGTAATGGGAATTCGTCCGGATGACATCGACGATTCTGAAATCAGCATTGAAACCCATAAGGAATCTCTGATTGAAGCAGATGTTACCGGATATGAACTTTTAGGTTCCGAGGTTTTACTTTATTATCAAGTGGCAGATGTGGCAATGACAGCACGGATTCCGGCAAGAACTACAGCACAGATGGGAGATCATATCAAGTTGGCACTGGATGCAGAAAAAATTCATGTATTTGACAAGGAGACAGAGCTGACTATTACAAATTAACTCTAAATTCTGTGGAAATGATTGGAATTTAAAGAAAATTGTTTTATAATGGAAAAAGAATTTAGAACGAAAGATGGAGAAGCTATGCTACACGTTTTTATCATTAATTCTTTTTCCGGAAATGAGAAAAAAACCATAGGTATCCGTGAGAAACTGGAGCATATAAAAAATATGGAATATCTGGTATTCAATTCGGAGTATCCGGGACATGAAGGAGTGCTGGCAAAACAGATTTGTGACCTTTTCCCGGAGGAAAAGATACGTTTTTATGCCTGTGGGGGTTCAGGAACCTTTCGGAACATCTTAAAAATGATACCTGCTGACCGGGTCATTGAACTGGCAGAACTGCCATGCGGATTGAGCAATGACTTTCTGAATCTATATGGTTCGGAACGGGAAAAGTTTGAGGATTTAGAAAATCTGGTTTATGGACAGGCTGAGGATTTGGATTATCTGAAAACTACGGTAGGAGCAGGACACAATACAGTATCGGTAGGATTCGACGGAACTATTGTAAAGGGAGCCCTTATTTTAAAGAAGCTTCCTTTTTTCCGTGGAATGCTGCCGTATTTTCTTGTTTCCATTGCGGCTGTATTGCATACGGATATTCCGGAACTTCAGATTATTGCAGACGGAGAAGTTTTTGAGGGACGTTTTTACGAGATTGCCGTAGGAAATGGCAACAGATTGGGTGGAATTTTTCACTTTGGAAAGAAAGCTCATGCAAAGAATGGAAAAATGCAGCTGATTATGGTGCCCACCAAGGGCTTTTGGTATAAAATCCATATGATGTATGCAGCAATGTTGAATCATCAGGAACTGCTGGAGCGAAGAGCTATCTGTCGAATGGTAAAATCTTTGGAAATCCACAGTTTGGACGGAAGGGAAATGATTGTCAATGTGGATGGGGAACTGGAGAAAGCGAAAAAAGTCCGCATTGATATTTGCGAGAATGGGATGCATTTTGTGGAGCCAAAGAATTTGGATAGGAGTAAATTGTTATGGAAGTAAGAAGTCCTCTTGTACAAAAAATCATGCTTTGGGATTATGTGGTGGTGGGAACATTGCTGTTTATCATCATGGGAACGGAACAAACAGAGTTCCGGCTGTTGGAAATCGGAATGATGGTCTTGTTGCTGATCGGTGGTGCTGTACTTTTTTTCCAGACCTGTCTCAGAAAAACCGCAGATATTTATCAGGGTTTCGTTTTTATGACCGTGTTTGAACTGTTAAGTATTGGAGCGGCAATCTATTATGAAGACCCCATTATCATACACTTACTGTTTATACTGATTATTATTACCATTGCTGTGTATCGTAATTTTCAGCTTTGTGAATTGTCTTTGGTAGTGACATTTCTCCAATATCTCTTCTATTTTGGTTTGGTGAGAGAAGAAGTGATAACCATAGGCATTGAGGTATATCGGATGGTATGGGCAGCAGTGGGTGTAATGGGCTCCGGGGTGGTGTTGGCAACCATTATCGGAAATGAAGAGAAAAACAGACGGGTCATTCGGGAGAACCGAAGGACTTCTTTGGATATGCTAAAATTGGTAGAAATGAAAAAAGAAGAAGCTGAGCATATGGCAAATGTAAAAAGTGCTTTTCTGGCAAATATGTCTCATGAGATAAGGACGCCGATCAATGCCGTATTGGGAATGAATGAATTGATTCTGAGGGAAGCTAATCAGAAAGATGTTTTGGATTATGCCTACAATATTGAACTGGCAGGGAAAGCTCTGTTATCCATCGTCAATGATATTTTGGATATTTCCAAGATAGAGTCCGGCAAGACAGAACTGGTATCGGGAGAATACAATGTGGCTGCCTCCATTTACAATTTTATTGAAATGTCACGGGCAAGAGCGGAGAAAAAAGGAATTCTTCTAAAAGTAGATATTGCGGAAAATCTTCCCAGTAAGATGTACGGAGATGAGGTGCGGTTGAAGCAGATTTATACCAATATCCTGAATAATGCCATTAAATATACGGAAAAGGGAGAGATTACCCTTACGCTGACAGGAGAGGAAATCGGCGATGATAAAATTTTTACTAAAGCAACCATCTCCGATACCGGTATCGGAATCCGGGAAGAGGATTTGGATAAGATTTTTGATGCTTTTCAGCGGGTAGATGAGGAGAAGAACCAGAAAATTGAAGGTACGGGACTGGGCATGTCCATTACCAAACAGCTGGTGGAACTCATGGGCGGAAAAATATATGTGGAAAGTGAATACGGAAAAGGAAGTACATTTCATGTAGAACTGGTACAGGGAATTGTGGACCGGACCCCCATCGGAAGAATTGACCAGGCGGTGGAGCAGAACCGGGAGATAGAAAAGCACAAAAGAGCGGTACTTTTGGCACCGGAGGCAAAATTGCTGGTGGTAGATGACAATCAGATGAATCTGAATGTCATGAAAGGATTGTTGAAAAGAACGGAAATGCAGGTGGATTTGGTTTTAAGCGGAAAGGAAGCCTTAGAAGCCGTTACAAAGACATCATATGATGTGATTCTGATGGATCATATGATGCCGGAAATGGATGGCGTAGAGGCACTGCATAGGTTACGGAAATTGAAAGAAAATCAAAATCCACAGGCAAAGGTGATTGTACTGACTGCAAATGCGGCAATCGGTTCCAGAGAAGAATATCTGAAAATGGGATTTGACGATTATCTTTCCAAACCTATTGAAGCCATGAACTTGGAAAATATGATAAAGAAGTATCTTCCGAAAGAATTGGTGCATGAGATAGAGGAGGTTGTAGAGGAGACACAAAATCTGGAAGAAATTGAATTTTTGGAAGAAAAACTGCGTCCTTTTGGAATCCATTTAAAGCAGGGGCTGATTTATGTAGAAGGAGAATTGGAACAATATGTGGATATGGTAAAATTATTCCTGCGGCAGTCAGAGGCAAGAAAAGAAAAAATGAGAGGTTTTTTAAAAGAGGGGAATACTGAGGAATATACCATTGAAGTACATGCGTTAAAGAGTAACGGAAAAATGATTGGCAGCAGAGAAATGTCTGAACTGGCCTATGAGATGGAAATACAGGGAAGAAATGGGAAATTGGAATATCTGCGACAGAATCAGGCGAAACTGGAAGAAGGATGGGAAGAATTGGAGCAGGGGCTTCGCATACTGATGGAAGAACAGCAAAAAACAGTAATGGAAGAAACGGTAGAAACCATGACGCCGGAAGAAGTTCAGGTAAGAGTAGAAAGGCTGCGGAACGCCATAGAAGAGATGGATGTGGAAGCGGCACAGGAGGAATTGGAGACTTTGCTCTGCGGGGAGATGGAGCAATCTCAGAAAGAGAGATTCATGCAGGTACGGAATTGTCTGGAAGAATTTTCTTATCAGGAAGCATTGGAAATTCTGAAATAGCATATGGAAGGTGATAAGGATGGCAGATGGAAACCAGTGGCTGGAAATCTTAGAAGAAATCAAAGAAATCTCCGGATTGAACAGTGTTTTATACACAATAGAAGGGGAGGTGGCGGCCACCACGTTCCCGGAGGAAACCATAGAGGAATCCTGTTACGATTATCAGGTAGGAGAAGAACCTTATCTGTTTCGAATCCAAGCCAAGGGAGAAGAAGCAAAGCTGGTGGGCAGACTGGCTGCGGCACAACTGTCACGGGCCATGGAATGGGAGAGCAAAAAACTGGACCGAAAAGTATTTATCCGAAATGTACTGTTTCAAAGATGTTCCCAGGAAGAACTTAACCGACAGGCGAAAAAGCTTTGGATTGAAGAATCGAAATGGCTGGTGTATCTCATTGAAACAGAGGAAAAAGAGCGACCGGCATGTATGGAAATCATTCGTCAGCTTTCTTTGGAACCTCAAAAGGATTTTCTGGTGGAAGAGAACAAAGGGAAAATTCTTCTGGTAAAGGATATAAAAAATAAAGCTACTGAAGAATTGGAGCAGATTCCACGGCTTCTGGCAGACACCCTGCGTTCTGAATTAATAATTCCGGTAAGGATTGGATGCGGAAGACAAACCGAAGGTCTGGCAGAACTTCCGCAGGGATATGAACAGGCACGGCTGGCATTGGAAATCGGAAAAATTTTTTATGCACAAAAGGATATTGTATCCTATGAGCATCTGGGACTTGGAAATATGATTTATGATATGTCACCTGCAAAATGCCGGCAGTTTGTGGAAGAGGTATTCGGCGGCAGAGAGAATGGATTAGACGAAGAGACACTGCATATGGTGCAGAAATTTTTTGAGAACAATTTAAATATTTCCGAAACAGCAAGACAGATGTATGTACATCGGAACACATTGGTATACCGTTTGGAGCGTCTGGAGAAAATGCTGGGAGTAGACATCCGTAAATTTGAAGATGCTGTGAAGGTGCAGACAGCTTTTATGGTGTTGGATTATCTCTGGTATTTAGACAGAAAAAAAGAGTAAAAAAGAGGAATGATTTCTTTACAAGGGAAGAGTTGGCATGTTACAATAATACAAAATATAGTGCAAAATAGCATAATAGACCCAATACTGTGGGATGAAGATAAGAAGTATATAAAGATGTCTGAGGAGGAAGATATATGCGGGACAAAAGAATAAAACAGGAAATAGAGGAAGGAAAGGCACATTTATATAAGCAGCTGGCAGACAGTGAAGCACGACTGAACAAAGCCAACCGCTATTTCTTTTATGGCGGATTGATTGTCTGCCTGTTTTTTGTAGTAATGTCTTTCTTAGATCCGGGAGTATTTGCAAAAAACAGTAAGATATTTATTTACATACAAATAGGTCTTGTGGCAGTATTTACAGTCTTTGGATTTTATCGTAATTATAAAGACCAGTCTAAGGCTTTTCAAACCAGAGAAGTGTTGGTAATTCTGATGGCATTGGTGTTTTTCTTTGCAAACCTTTCTTCCGCTAATGTGGGAGTGTTATTTGCAGTCTACACTGTGGCTATCAGTGCAATGATGTATGACGATACGAAGATGATAGACCGCTGCATGGTCTGTATTCTGGCAGTATCCGTTTGGAAGCTTTGTTATCTCTGGGTAAAAGAAAGCCCGGATACTATGGCGGGCAGGATGACATATATCGGACAGTTCCTGTTGGTGTTCCTGTTGGTATTTGCCATGATGCAGATTGCAAGGTTAAATCATCTCTTTAATGAAGCCAGCAGAATTGCAATTATGGAAAAACAAAAAGAACAGGAGCATATTCTGGAAGAGGTTTTGAATATAGTTGAGGTAGTACAGAAGGGTTCCATGGATGTCAGTGAAATTATCGCAAATCTTAGGGAGTCCTCTGAGACAGTTTCTACCTCCATCGAGGAGATTAGCTATGGTAACCAGAACACCTGTGAGAGTGTGGAGCAGCAGACACAGATGACTCAGGCAATTTCAGAGAATATTTCTGTGGCAGCAGAGAGAACCAATGAGATGGCAGACGCCTTTGAAATTGTAGAAAAAGAAGTAAAACATGGAATGGAATTGATGGATGTTTTAAACAAACAGTCCGATTTGATTGCGGATAAGAGTGCCATGGCGGTAGAGGCAATGGAGAAGCTCAGTAAGCGGACATTGGATATGAGAAGCTTTGCGGAAGAGATTTTCGGTATTTCCAGTCAGACCAATCTTTTGGCATTGAATGCTTCTATTGAAGCGGCAAGGGCCGGAGAGGCAGGAAAAGGATTTGCAGTTGTGGCAGACGAGATTCGTGAGTTGTCCGAGCAAACCCGTCAGACTACAGAAAAGATTACAGCTTTGATTGAGGAACTGAATACTGAGGCGGAGAATGTATCCGATGCGGTAGGAATGGCAAAAGAGGCTGTGTCTACCCAGAATCAGGCAATTTCAGAGACAGGAAGTGCTTTCTCCAATGTAGGTGATAAGGTCAGCAACTTGACGGGACTGGTGCAGGATATCAGACAGAGTGCATCTTCCCTGATCGATTCTAACAATGCCATTGTGGACAGTATTTCACAGCTTTCCGCGGTAACCGAAGAGGTAACGGCAAGCTCCGATGCAGTCAGCGAGATTGCGGAAGATAACAAGGAAAGTGCAGTGAATGCTAACAGCTTGTTGGATGAGGTAATTAAGACCTCTCATAAACTGGATCAGTTTATTCAGAAAAATTAGGAAAAATAAAAGAACGATTATAATAAAAGGGTATATGATTTTTGAAAATCATATACCCTCTTTTTATCCCAAATGTTCCCGGTATTTTCGGATACATTCCTGAAACAGCTCCACAGCTTTTGTGCCGCAGCCATCCTCCATGAACTGGGTAGTTTCTTTTAAAATATTACAAACATTCTCCTTTCCGATAAATTCTGAGTAATCGGTCCATGCAGAAATGGAAGCAGTATAAAAGGCGTTCATAACCAGTGGGGAAATACAATTCCCACTTAATACCACAATAGTCCTTCGATAGATAAAAAGTGCAGTGGCAAAGGTTTGGATATCAGCGGTAAGAACTTCTTCCAAATCCTCCTGCAATTTCTTTAATTGTGCAATATCCTCCGGGGTATGATTCTTTGCAAGAATTTCAAGGGCAGGACATTCCAGATAAAGTCTGCAATCCAACAGACTGTTAATCATTTTTTTGTCCGGCATACCTCCCCGGTAGCGGATGATTGCGAATAGAGTATCCAGATTTCCGGTGCTGGTATAATCTGCCACATAGACGCCTTTTCTGGAAACCACATCTAAAAACCCGATTCGTGACAATTCTCGGATTCCATCGTGAACAATGGTTTTGCTGATATTCATTTCATCGGCCAGCTCACGTTCCGAAGGAAGACGGTCTCCCGGCTTTAATTCGCCGGATAAAATCATTTCTTCCAATTGTGATATAAATAATTCTTTGATTGAAAGTGCCTTAATCTCTTTAAAATTCAAAACATATTCCTCGTTTCTTTTTCAAATATAAACAATATCATAGTAAACAGTAACAGAGAAAATGAGAAATGTCAATAAAAGGACATGGTCAGACCACAACCAGCCAAAAATGAAAAAGCAAGTTTGGCGATTGTGCGAATTTACAAAGAAGCGACTTTGTTAGAAAATAAACAAAGAAGACAGATATCGAAATTTGCAAAAAATTTCGGGAATTTTAGATGGAAAGGAGGAGGAAAATTGGAACCAAAAATCATTGCGATGGCGGGAAAAGGCGGCGTAGGAAAGACTTCTCTGGCGGCAGCCATGGTAAAGGTATTAGTGCAAGCATATCCGGGCAAGAAAATCTTGGCAATTGATGCGGACCCGGCGGTGGGACTTTCTACCGCACTGGGTATTGAAGTGGGAATGACGGTGGATGATATTCGCAAA